>CAYYHT010000628.1:3582-4816 GCA_964471355.1 uncultured Enterobacteriaceae bacterium | reverse complement strand
CGTGAGGTATTGCAGTTCCCGCGGGGTCTTTGGCTCGAATACGCAGGGCGTACCGTCGGGGAGTGCCCGCTTGACGGTCTGATAGAGCGCGGTGGTGCCGGACTTGGCGAGGCCGATGATGGCGATCTTTGTAGGCATTGCGAGCGCGTGCATAACCACATCAAACTTGGCACGGCCGTTGCAAACTCACCGAGGGAACCCCATCTAGAGGCTCCCCATGACAACGAACCCCGACACTCTCGTCCACGAACAGCGACAGGCCCCGTCAAACGGCATTCTCAGCGGCATGGTCCTCGCGTGGGGCACCGCCATCTTCGTCATCGGCATTGGCTTCTTCTATCCCCACCTCGCCGCTCCTTTTGACAGCGCGCTCTCCCTTGGATTCCTCGACGCCTTCATGGTCTCTGTGCTGCTGATGTTCCTGCACAAGGTCGAGAGCTACTTCACTCTGGAGTACGAACAGTGCCCGGTCTACGCGACCACCGGACGCGCACGCTGGGCGCAAGACTCCCGTGAAGCGGTCTTCTTGGCCTTCTGCGGCACCTTCCTCGGACTCGCGCTCGCCATCGCTCTCATGCTGCGTGGCGGGTACTGGCCCCTGCTCATCTTGGCCATTTGGATGGCCCAAGGCGTACATGAATGGCACCACAGCGCCAAGTCGCTGACCCAAGGCAGCTACTACTCAGGCACCGTCACGGGACTGATGTTCGTCGTGCACGTGAACATGGTCCTGTTCCCCGAGTGGTACTCGTTGCTGCACACCACCTCCGACCTGCCGTTCTATGCCTACTACGCCGTGCAGCCGGTGTTCTTCGTCGGCTTTGTGGTCGAGCACCATGGTTGGCTGCTCAAGAACCAGCCACAAACCGCTCCCCTGCTGGCCGAAACACCCCTCGGTCAGTGATCACCAGCGACACCACCCCCGCAGTGGTCAGGGGGTAGGTGCAGCGGTGGACCAGCTTGTCGGCCCCATTGCGGGCCTGAAACTTGGTCAGCACGATGACCCTCTTCGCACCCGCGGCGAGGTCCATGGCTCCCCCGATGCCCATCGTTCGGCCCCCCGGCACCTGCCAATTTGCGAGGTCACCGTTCGCACCGACCTGCAGCGCACCCAGAATGGCCAGGTCCACATGGCCCCCACGAATCATCGCAAACGACGTGTGGCTACCGAACGTGGACCCACCAGGGCGAATCGTGACGGTCTCCTTTCCGGCGTTGATGCACTGCGGATCAA
>CAYYHT010000628.1:0-3572 GCA_964471355.1 uncultured Enterobacteriaceae bacterium | reverse complement strand
AAGCGATTGCTCAACGGGGAAGGGCCCCATGCCCAGGATGCCATTCTCGCTCTGCAGCCAGACGTCCGCGTCTGCCGGAAGTGCATCGCCCACTAGGGTCGGCAGACCAATGCCCAAGTTGACCACCATCCCGCTGTCGATCTCGTCTACAGCCCGCTGCACCATCTGGTCGACCGTCCAGTTCACGACTCTCTCACGGTGCGTCTTTCGACCACATCGGCATGCTCTGAAATGTGGACATACCGCTGCACAAAGGCGCCGGGCAGATGGACATCATCAGGATCCAGGCCGCCCAACGCGACCACATGTTCGGCCTCGACAACGGTGGTTGCGGCAGCCATCGCCATCGCCTCTGAGAAGTTGCGGGACGTTCGCCAGAAGCGCACGTTGCCAAAAGGGTCCACCGTATGAGCACGGATCAGCGCGAAGTCGGCGCTCAGAGCGTGTTCCAACAACGCCGGACGACCATCAAACAGCCGCTGCTCCTTGCCGTCCGCCACCACGGTACCGACCCCGGTGGGGGTATAGAACGCTGGTATTCCGGCCCCTGCGGCCCGCATGCGCTCGACAAAGGTGCCCTGCGGAATCAGCACCACCTCGACCGAGCCATCGCCCATGACTCGCTGCAGGTCTTCGTTGTTCCCCACATAGGTGCACAGCACCTTGTCCACGATGCCAGCCTGCAGCCAGGTGGCGAGTCCCAGCCCGATGCTTCCGGCGTTGTTGCTGATCAGCGTCAGGTGTCGCGCACCGGTGTCGATGACTCCACCAATCAGCGCCTCTGGGTTTCCACTGAGACCAAAGCCGGCCACCATCACCGCGGCACCGTCCTCCAACCCCGTCAACGCCGCCTCGACGCTTGGCGCCAGCTTGCTCACTCCAGGGGGGCCTTTGGAAAGCCCTGAAACTCGTCGAGGAAGCCGTCGTCGAGCTCGTCGCTGTCGAGCACCCACGGCATCACGCGCAGCTGATAGGTCGACTCGAACTGAATCCACAGCTCGTCGTCGCTCCCCCGAACCGGCTTGTTGGCCTGTTCATCGGACTTCGCCAGCTCGGCCTGGTAGCGCCGAAGCGTCGGCCCATGGGGCGCCAAATAGGGGGTGTAGGTGACCGAACCCAGCTCGTGCCGTGAGTGGGGCGCCTTGATGATGCTGTTGAACTCAACCGCGCTATTTCGATGCGGAAATGGCGGCCTGAAGGTGTCTTCGGTCGCATCCCAGCGCCCTCGAAACACAATGAAGTCCGCAGCGCCGCGGCCGTGATCATCATGAGGACAGCTGAGCACGGTGTGGATGGACGGATCGGAATGGTCCCAGTTCACTCCCCAGAAAGACGAGAAATCCATGAGGTCGTACTTGAAGGGCGTGTAGCTGCCATGCCAGCCCACCACATCAAAGGGTGAGTGGCCAAAGGTTGTCTGCCATAGCTGCCCGCCCTGCTTGACCGTGATTCGGTGAGGCACGTCGGAGTCCTCATAGGCGGCAACTGGGGCCTTGAAGTGCCGCTCATCGGCCAAGCCATTGCTGCCCACCACTCCCCTCTCAGGAAGGCGGTAGTGCCCGTTGAAGACCTCACTGATGAAGCCTCGGGCAACTCCGTCTGGCAGCTTGACCGCGAAGCGGATGCCACGCGGAAGCAGGGCAATTTCGCCAGGTTCCACATGCAGCCAACCCAGCTCGGTCTGGATGCGAAGGGCGCCCTGCTGGGGCACCACCAGCATGTCGCCGTCACTGTTGCAGAAGGCACTGTTCTCCATGTCGGCCGTGGCGGCGTAGCGATGGATGGCCATGCCCGTGCGGACCGACGGATCACCGGCTCCGGCGAAGGTCTCAATTCCGGCAATGAAGTCGGTGCCGGCCGCAGGAAAGCGCTGTGCCGCCAGCTTGATCAAATCAGGACTCGCCACACCCTCGTCGAAGCGGCCGGCAAAACGCCCGCTGGGGACGTGAGTCCAACCGTTGGGGGCTATCTGTGGACGCAGTCTGTACAGCCAGACCCGATGGTTCAGAGCGCGCTCGACGGTGAAGCCCGTGCCGTTGATCAGCTCGTGGTACAGGCCATAGGGCCGCTTTCGCGGACCGTTGATGCGGGGAGGAACAGCACCGGGCAGCGCTTCACTGGTGAAGGTGTTTCCAAAGCCAGTCTGGTAGGTCAGCTCATCGCTGGACACGGCGGTCTCCTAGATCGGACGGTGATCGTCCCAACACCGCATCCGTCAACAGGATGCGGATGCCGTCGGCGGTCACTTCGCGGGGATTGGGGTAGGACTTGAGCACAGCGAGGGCTGTGGCTCGGTCGACGTCGGTCAATGCAAAACCGACTTGGGTCAGCGCGGTGGGGATGCCGACGGACTTGGCCAGTCGCCATAGGACCTGGGCGGGTTCGTCCCCAAGTACGCGCTGCAGGCGAGCTCGCACCTGCGCAGAGGCGCCCTGATTGTAGGCAACGGTGTGCGGCAGCAAGATGGCATGCGTCGCCGCATGAGGGGTGTCGAAGCTGCCCCCCAGCACATGCGCCAGCTTGTGATGCAACGCCATGCTGGCCCGACCCAGAGCTAGGCTCGCCAAGTGGGAGCCATATAGGCACTCCGACACGGCATCTAAGTCTGTTGGAGCCGTGTGCAGCTTGCGCAGACCGGCGGTGATCGACAGCACACTCTGTTCGGCGACGTCCTTGAGAGCGTCGTCTGCGTCTGGGGCCCACAACGTCTCGATCGCGTGGGCCAGCGCATTGAACAGGCTGTTGCGCGCGATCTGTGGTCGCAGGCCGATCAGCAGCTCGGGGTCGTACACCGCCAAGCGCGGCCGAACCCGTTCCGAACGACCGGTGGTCTTGACGCCCGCGTTCGTGACACCCCAGATGTCGGTCAGCTCACTGCCCGCATAGGTGGTCGGCACTGCGGCGATCTGGAGCTGCAGGTCGAGCGCCACGGCCTTGGCGACACCGATTGCCGTGCCTCCACCATGGGCCACCAGCCAATCTGCGCGATTCGATCGGGCCAACTCCGTCGCCGCTTGTGCCACGCTGACTGGCACCTGCGGCTCGGCCTGATCGAAGTGCCCCACACAGCGACCGCCAAGCTCCCGCGCCAGCACAGTACCCCCGGCCCGATTCCGGTGCGTCGTGACCACCAAGACACGCTCGGCACCCAAGGCGACGACCTCGGGGACCACACGGTGACGGGTCCCCTGCCCGAACACGACTCGAGGCGGACCATCCTGTTCAAAGGCGCGCAACGGCATCAGACTCCAGTCCCCACAGTAGTTGTTGCAAAAGCGAGCGGTCAGTGCCCGGTAGCGCACTGCTATATTGCAAAAATGCAATCGCTTCGCTGGCACGACGTATCTGTCTTTCTGGCGGTCCTTCGCGCAGGGTCCCTGGGCCGCGCCGCGAAGGCCCTTGGTGTGAACCACAGCACAATTTGGCGCCGCATGAATGCAATGAGTGAGGCGCTGGGGGTTGCGGTCGTGGTGCGAACACCCACTGGCTACGCGTTGACCCTCGCAGGCGCGGCGATCTTGCCTCACGCCGAACGAGTCGAGGAAGAGGTCTTTGCGCTGCAACGGGCAGCA
>CAYYHT010000627.1:0-4835 GCA_964471355.1 uncultured Enterobacteriaceae bacterium | reverse complement strand
GAAGCCGGCTCCGCCTGTGGCGCGCCAGGGCCAGCGGAATGGGGCGATTCGCTTCACATCCAGCGATGGCCCCACCTTACTGGCGCGATCCAGCACAAGGCCAGTCATCGCCGTGTTCGATGCTGTGCCCTGTTCGACCGCCAACGCAGTCACCATCAAGTCATGCGTGCCCATGGCTTGGTCTACACGTGCCGCCATCGGGCGCAGAGCCGTGCGGCGAAAGTAGTGACGAATGGTCCCCACTGCAAACACCCCAACCACCCATGTCGTCGCAGCCAGCCCGCCGACAACAAGAGAACTGGCGGCGTACCCGACCGAAGTCAGCACGGCGACCCCGGCCACGGCAAGCGCACCGTTGACGACGACGTCCTCGGCCAACCGCCGGCGATTGTACTGGCTCGCCCAGCGGCTGATGATGTGACTAGCGGAGTTGGCCAAAGAAGAGTGCTCCGGGGACGTGTGGGCCATGACAAGGACCTCTCCTAGCGGGTTCCGACACGCAATTGAAATGACGAAGCATGTACGTCATGAATGCGGTCGCCACACTCATGGAAGCATTGGCTCCATGCGCTGATCGTCCGGAAAGGGAGTGACTTCGGTCGGATCTTGACCCAGGTCGAAGCGCAGCCGTTGCTCTCCAACACCAATCAGCTTCTGCTGTTCGACGCGGACGGACCGCTGGTTGGCTTGGCCCGGCTGGATGTTCTGTGATCGGTACGGCGTGCCCATCGCGGGACCCCGCAGGTCTCGCCCATCGAGGTCACCGACGTCGCCACCAAAGGCCGCCAACAAGGTGGGTGCGATGTCGATCTGGCCCGCATGACCTCTCCGCAATCCCGCCAGTCCCTGCATCACCAACGGCACCGAGAGCAGCTCCTGGTGCAGCGTATGCCCATGTCCCCAGTCATCGTGCTCGCCAAAGGCCTCGCCATGGGCCGCAGCAAACACCACGACACGACCGTGCTTGCCTGGCGTGAGCGCGTCGAGGACGTCGCCGAGCGCGCGGTCGGCTGCAGCCACTTCGTCGGGGTATTCCGCTTTTGAAGAAGGACCCGGCATGTGCGGCTGCTGCAAGTGGACCCAGGCGAACAGTGGGTGGGCTCGCCGCCAAGACGCCAGGCGCTCCACATCAGCCAGCTGCTTGGCCGCACCCGTAGGGGGCGATGAAAGCACTCCCAGCCACATTCCGAGGCCCGCAGCGAGGGGGGTGGGAGTCGCCCGTGTTTCGGCAGTCTCAAGCACAAAGCTCTCGAAGCCCCGCCCGAGTGATTTCATTTGGGTTGGCAGGTGCACAGTTGCAGCGGTGTCGAAACCAAGTGCCGACATGCCCTGGGCCAGAGTGGCCACGTCTTCTGCGTCACGTGCTCGACCGGGCTGCAATCCGGTGTGGATGGACAGCAAGCTCGGCAGCACGTGAGGGGAGCTTGCTTGGGCCTGGTAGGCGACTCCGTGTTCAGCGAGCACCCGGTACAGGTCCATGCTGCGGGACTCGTCCTCGCGAAGGCAGTCCACGGTGATGAGCACCACATCTGGGAATGGTTTGGGCAGGTCGCCGTTGGACCAGTGGGGGTCAGCCGCGGGCAAGGCCAGGCGACCCATGAGCCCGGCGGCCACGATGAAGAGCCCGTAGATGGCCCCTCCATGCCCAGGGTTGAGGACTGTGTCCCTTTGTCGTGCGCGCACATCCACCGCCCACAGCACGGCCACCGCCAACCCTAGCCCAAGCGGATGCCCGACCAGCCACAGCCCCTGGGCAAGCGGTATCAGCGCCATAGCGAGGCTCATCGTGCGGGCAGATGCGTCTCTCAGCAGGCCAAGCAGACCGAACACGCACAGTGCAAGCGCCGCCGAAGCCATCAGCACACCGGCATCCGGACTTCCGCACAGGGCGGCCACGCCCAGTTCCAGCGCCGAAATCGACAGCACATAGGCAAGCAATATAGGGCGACTGACCATGATCTAGGGACGGGCGCCAAGAACCAGGGACAGCGTCAGCCGTTCCTCGCCTCGAATCACATCCACCGAGACCCGCTCGTCGGCTCCAATGCGCTGCAGCGATGCGGTCAGCGTGCTGCGACCGACCGAGTGTCCCTGCAGCCGGTACACGATGTCGTCGTCTTGCAGGCCCGCCGCTGCCGCCGGTCCGTCCTCTAGCACCTGAACCAACACGACCCCCTCATCGGGTCCGAGTCCGAAACGCTCGCTCACTTCCTCATCGACATTCGCCGGCCAAACCCCCAGGTAGCCCGGCTTGGCGCGCTTGACCGGTACCGTCCGCTCGGTCGCACCGCGACCAATGGTCAACTCGACGTCGTCTCCAGGCACGACAGTCGCGAGACTGTCCAAAACGCTGTGGTCCGCGAGATTGAAGTCGCCGACGCTTCGCAGCTCATCACCGACCATCAAGCCAGCAGCCTCGGCCCGGGATGGGGACTCGACACTCATGAACAGCACGCGACCTTCCCTGCGTTCGACCGAAGCCCCGAGCCAGCTGATGTGGTGGACAAAGCCGGGACTGACGTCTGCGGATGCAACGCCCGCCACAATGCCGTGCGCCAGCTGCACAATGAGAGCCATGCGGTCGTAGTCGAGCTTGTCGGAGTGGTCCGAGAGCTGGTGGTAGTCGTCATGCAGCCCAGTGAACAGATGCACAAAAGGCACGGCCGCTCGATAGAAGGGGTCGTGGTCGGAGCTGCCCTTGTAGCCGTCACCCCAGAGCTTGACTGCAAGGCCATCCGGCGTGGACGCAGACGCAAGATCCGCCAAGCCGGAACTGTATCCGTCTCCAATCAGTTCGACGGGTGCGGGACCGTTGCGCCCGATCATGTCTAGGTTGAGCATGAACACGACCCGGTCTGGGCCCAGCACACCGTCGCGAACGGCTGCTTTGGAGCCCAGTAGACCCTTTTCCTCTCCGGAAAAGGCCGCAAACACCACGGAGCGCGAAGGCCGTTCCCCGGCCGCAAAGGCCTCGGCAAGCTCCAGCAAGCCAGCAGTGCCCGAAGCGTTGTCGTCTGCTCCGTTGTAGATGGTATCGCCCTCGCCGGTGAACGCTCCGAGGTGGTCATAGTGCGCACCAATGACGACCCATTCATCTCGCAACGCGGGGTCTGCTCCTTCGACAAAGCCCATCACGTTGGCGACCGGGACAGGCTGTGCCTCAACCTGGGACACCACATCGATCCGCACAGACCGCTCGAGCTCGATGGGTGCTGGCCCCGATTGGTCAATCCGCTGCTGCAGCGTGAGAAGGTCCCGCCCTGACGCCGAGAGCAGTGACTGGGCGACCGCGCGGGACACGTGCACAGCGACAAATGCGTCTTGCTCGCTGGGCTCGGCCGCCTCATCGGGCGGCTCGGAGGTCAGTCGACCGCCTCCGCGAAAGTCATCGGCGGCCTCGTGATGAGCGGGGTCCGTCACGAGCAGCATGGCCACAGCACCATGCTGCTGCGCATTGGCAGCCTTTGAACGGAAGGTCGCGTGGCTCGTGTTCCGGACGCCATCGAACACACTGTCCTCGTCGGCCTCGTTGGGCTCGTGACGAAGCATCAGCACGACCCTTCCAACGACATCGACTCCCTGGTAGTCGTCCCAGTCGTGCTCCTCAGACGTGATGCCGTAGCCAACAAACACCACCGGGGCGTCCACGTGCCCGCTTTCAGAGAAGTCGAAGGGCTCAAAGTCCCGCCCAAGCATCCATGGCCGGTCCTTCGTGCCCATGGAGCTCGCGACCGGGTCGAAGCCCGTGCGAAAGAGCGTGTAGCCCACACGGAAGTCGTCGTGCCCTGGGAGCGGCTGCAGTCCCATGGAGGCGTAGGCACCCGTCAGGTAGTCCGCGGCCTTCTCGAGGCCCGGCTCACCCGTGCCGCGTCCCTCGTACGCGTCCGACGCCAGCACCTCGACATGCCCTTGAAGGTCCGTCGCTGTGATCAGGGATGGGACCAGCGGCTGCGGTGGTTCGGGAGGAGCGCCGAGGTTGCCGCACCCCATCGCCAGCAGAAGGGACAGAGGGTTCATGCCGGGGGAATACCGGACTCGAGCCGTGGGTGCGGCAAAGAGTCCGTCAGCGACGAGTTAGGCGCAGGTATGGATGATGAAGTCCGCCGACGCCACCAGGCTGCCGTCGACGCAAATGAGGTGAGATACCGCGACCCGCTGACCGGGCTGAGCGTGTTCACCAGCGTGTTCCTGAAAGACAAAGGCTATTGCTGCGGGTCTGGCTGCCGGCACTGCCCTTGGCCCGTCGATGTCCAGAAGAAGGCGGGCAGACCCGGCAGCTAGAGCGGGTGCGTTCGCTCAGGTGCTGGGAGCACAGGCTCCCTCCAGCCAGCTCGACACCTGCGCCGCATCCTGCCAAGTGGACTGGAACTCCACCCGCTCACCAGTCGTCATGTGGACAACAAAGCGCCAGTGCATGTGCTTGACGGTGCCATCCGAGAAGCGGTCCGGCAACGGCTTCCGCTCGAATCGCGCGACCGCAGACCACGGGTAGTGGTGTTCCCCGAGCCAAGTGCGATGCAGGATGTCCTCTGCCAACACCAGCTGCTCGCCTTGGGCGACCACGGTCCCCAGTGCTCCAACACACAGGCCGATCAACAGCGGACCGAGCCCTCCGCCATGACCTATGGACAACAACCACAGGCCAATCCCCACCATGCCTCCACCACCCAGCAGCCCGAACGCGAGCGATGCGGGGTCGAGCGGCCTGCGGGTGCAGAGCATGGGGGTAGGACCAGGTGTCATCAGAAGCCTCTAATGCCGGTGCAGTTCATCGATTCCACAACGCAGAAAACCCCCCAGGAACAAGTTCCTGAGGGGTTCTGCAAAATGGTGCC
>CAYYHT010000626.1:0-4848 GCA_964471355.1 uncultured Enterobacteriaceae bacterium | reverse complement strand
CATGGCGCCTTGGGCGTTGCCTGAACCCGGATCGCGGCCATTGGTCGCAACCAACGAAGCGGGGGTCAATCGCGAGATCGCTCTCAACGGACCATTCACCGCTCGACTGTTGGCCACGCGGCTGGACATGGATGATCAGCCGTACCACCTCGTTCGGGTGTTGTCCGGAGTGCCGCCGCGAGATGGACAGTGGACCGCCGTCAGCACCGGAGTCGTGAGTAAAGTTCGCAAGCTCTACCAGGTGCGTGGACCCAGACGGACGACCGCGGTGAACATCCTGCCCGGCTCCATCATCGGGACCTGGGATGCACTCGACGCCATTCCCGGCGAGGTGTTCAGCGCCGGCGAGACACTCCGACTGCCAGCGCCACCAAAGCCGGTGCAGATGGTGTCTTGGATGCTGACCCCAAGCACCAAGAACGACGCCAACCGCCTCGACGACGCTCTCGACATGCTCATTCGAATGGACTCAGGCCTTGGAGCGGGACGGGACCCCTTGACTGGGCAGCCCGTGCTCACGGGCACAACTCGCGGTCACCTTGATCACGCTCTGCGATGCCTCGAGGTTCGCTTGGGGGTTCGGGTGACGAGTGCGCTGCCTCCGGTCGCATACCGAGAGGTCCCGGCGAGTGCGGTGCGGGGCATTCAGGGGGTCCACCTAAAGAGTGGCCCGGGAGACGAAGTCCAAGAGTTTGGTGAGTGCTGGATTGACCTGGACCCCGCTGACCCCGACCGCGGCATCAGCGTGGTGCAGCACGCCAACGATGACACGATTCCGACTCGGTACCACGGAGCACTGATTCGGGGCTTCGAGAGGGGTCTGCGGTCGGGTCCGCTGGCTGGCTACCCGGTGGTCGGCGTCGCCGTGACGTGCACGAACGGCGAGTACGACATCTTCATGTCGACCGAAGATCACTTTGAACTGGCCGGTGCGACTGCGGTGAAGGCGGCCCTGGCCAAGTCCGGCAGCAGGCTGCTCGAGCCCTGGTCTGTCGTTGAAATCATGGTGCCCGCGGACGAAGTCGGGCACACCCTCAACGACATCGCGGCGCACCGCGGTCGGATTCTGGGCATGGAAGTCCGTGGCACTTCAGCGACCGTGCGTGCGCATTGTCCGGACCGCGAGTTACGTGGCTTCGCGCCACGTCTGCAGTCTCTTACTGGCGGGCGCGGAGCGTTCACACACACGCACAGTCATTACGGTTGGTTGCCGGCCCAGTTCACCCGAGAAGCGATCGACGCCTCTCCCTTCGCGAACCAGGTCAAGCGGCCCTCTGCAGGAACGCCCAAGCCCGTCAGGCGCGAGGTCAAGCCGTTCCAGCGCAAGTCGAGGCCTGTGCAGCGTGGCGTGAAGGCATGAGGTGACCCATTCCCGAACATCGCGATGTCTCAGAGCCCACCCTCAGCTTCGAGGACAATGACCGTGTCCGCGAGCTGGTTGGCGAGTTCGGCAACCACCTGAAGCTGATTGGCCGTTCCTTGCACGTGGACATTCAGCAGCGAGGAACGCAGTTCTGGCTGACGTCCAAGGGCGGATCGGTTGACGATGCTGAACTGGCCCTGCGAAAGCTGTACGCGCTTACTCAGCGGGGGTTCTCCCTTCACCCGCGCGACGTCGAGCACGCGCTGCGCATCTTGGGGCAACAGCCCGATGCCGACCTTGCCGCTTGGTTCACTGACGTGGTCGTGATGGGGATCGGCCGCAAGCCGGTCGTTCCGCGCACCCCCGGACAGCGCGCCTATGTACACGCTATGCGAGAGCATGACGTGGTCTTTGGCGTGGGACCAGCCGGCACCGGAAAGACCTTCCTTGCAGTGGCCATGGCAGTGGCCGCGCTGGGTCGTGGTGAGATCAAACGAATCATCCTTACTCGGCCCGCCGTCGAGGCGGGAGAGAAGCTTGGCTTCCTTCCCGGAGACGTGATCGACAAGGTCGATCCGTATTTGCGGCCTCTGTACGACTCGCTCGCCGCGATGATGCCGCTCGATCGCGTGCGCCGTCTGATGGAGCGACAGATCATCGAGGTGGCACCGTTGGCCTTCATGCGAGGTCGAACCCTTTCCGATGCCTATGTTCTGCTCGATGAAGCGCAAAACACGACTCGCGCCCAGATGCGTATGTTCCTGACCCGACTTGGAGAAGGATCCCGCATGGTCATCAACGGGGACATCACCCAGATCGACCTTCCCAGGCGCGAGCAAAGCGGAATGGTGCACGCGCTGGGGGTGCTCGAAGACGTGCCGCAAGTGGGAGTGGTATCGTTCGGCCCGGAGGACGTGATTCGGCATCCGATGGTGGCAGCGATCATTCGCGCCTATGCACGGGATGACCGAGGACGGGCAGGCCATTCGGTCCGCCCCTCAAACGACGGAGCCGAATGAACCTGTTGGACCGCCTGGGCCTCTCGAGGCTGGTAGACGAACGAAACGACATAGTTCGGGTCGTGCTGTTGCTGTTCGTTTGCTTGGCATGCGGTCTGATGGTCGTTGACTACGCTCGCGTCCCGACCGAGACCCTCGAAGTGGCTGCTGTGGCTCCACGCACGGTCAAAGCGCCGTTCTCGTTCAAGTACCAAGACTTTGCCGAGCGCGAGCGGCGGCAGAACAAGGCCGTCACCGAGGTGCCGCTGGTCTTCGATTGGTATGCCGATTTGGGCGACCGCCTGCGGGCACGTACCAGCGCGGCCTTTGTGACGATGCGGGAGCGTGCGGCTCGCCGTGACGCCCAGGACCAGGATCCGTCTGTTGAGCCGTTGACCGACGCCGAGGCCGTGGCACAGGCCGAGGCCTTCCGCACTGAGCTTGGCGTGCACATCAACGTCGAGAAGCTGCTTCCGGTGGTGACGGACGGCTTTCCACAAGAGGCCGAGGAGCTAGCGACCCAGCTGCTCGATCGCTCGATGGGTGGCTACGTCATTCGCAGTCGCGAGGTCCTGCCTAGCGACGATCGCGTGATTCGGGTGCTCGAGCACCGTGGCGTCGCCGAACAAGAACGGGTGCTCGGCGACTTCGACCATGTGCGCACCCCTGAAGAAGCGCAGGAGCAGATCACCTTCGGGCGCATTGAATCGGGATTTGCTCAGGAGGAATGGGCAGACTCATCGGCGGCGATTGCCCGGGCGATGGTCAACCCGAACTTCGTCTTCAATCCGAAAGAGACCAAGGCTCGCCGCGACAAGGCGGTGGCGGCCGTGCCCATGACGCCGATCACCGTGAAGCGTGGAACCACGCTATTCCGGCAGGGTGACGTCTTGAATCTGACCCAGGTCGCGCAGTACCGAGCGCTGCAGGGCAGTGCCGGCGAGAACACCTACGCCATGAAAGTGACCGCGGTGACGCTGTTCTTGGTGCTGCTGTTCGCCGCGCTCTACCAATTTGGCGCAAGCTATCTGCCCGATTTCTCGACGCGACTGCGTGATGCTGTCGCCGTCGGCGTATTGTTGGCGCTCACCGCACTGTTTGCGCGCATTGCCTATTCGTCCGCCGACAGCATTGTGGGACTGATCGGCGGTCAGGCATCGCCGTATTCGGTGTGGTTCTTGGTCCCGGTTGCTGGCGCTTCGATGTTGGTGCGCCTGCTCGTTGGCGTGTCGTGGACCATCGTGTTCAGTGCTGCCGCGGCGATCTTGTGCAGCCTGGTCATGGACCTGCAAGGTCTGTACATCATGTTCTTCCTGCTGTCCGGGGTGTGGGCTGCAGGCGCTGTCGAGCACACCCGAGAGCGCATGTCTATCATTCGTGCAGGGGTGTCGACGGGTGCGGTCAACGCGTTGGCTGTGCTGCTCATCCACTTCCTGCAGATGTACATCGCAGACAGCGAGATCAGCCTGACCACCCAGTTCCGGCCCTTCTGGTCCATGGGCTTCGGCTTTATGGGTGGCCTGCTGTCGGCGGGACTCGTGTTGGCATTGGTCCCGCTGTTTGAGTCCGCGGGCTTCGTCACGGACTACCGGCTGATGGAGCTCGCCAACCTGCAGCACCCTCTGCTGCGGCAACTGATGCTGCGTGCGCCGGGCAGCTACCACCACTCGGTCGTCGTCGGCTCACTCGCCGAGGCGGCCTGCGAGGCTGTCGGCGCCAACGCGCTTCAAGCCCGCGTCGCCTCGTACTTCCACGACATTGGAAAGGGCCTCAAGCCCCAGTACTTCGTTGAGAATCAGCGTTCGGGCAATCGGCACGACCGCCTTGATCCGTTCACATCTGCTCGAATCATCATCAGCCACGTGAGTGAAGGCGGGCGCATGGCCAAGGAACACCGCCTGCCAACGCCGATTATCGACAACATTTATATGCACCATGGCACTGGGCTGTTGGCCTACTTCTATCTGCGGGCACGCGAAGAGGCCGACGACCCGGGCGACGTCGATGAGAGCGCCTTTCGCTATCCTGGGCCAAAGCCGAGCACGCGCGAAGCCGGCATCATCATGCTTGCAGACAAGGTCGAGGCCGCGACCCGGAGCATTCAGGATCCGACAGAGGAAAAGTTTCGAGCCATGATCGCCAAGATCGTCAACTCGGTGATGGCCGACGGCCAATTTGAGAATTGTCCCCTGAACTTCAGAGAGATCTACACCATCGCCGAGACGTTCGTGCAGACGCTCAACGGAATCCACCACCACCGCATTGAGTACGCCGACACGCGAACGATCAGCAGCGGTCCGGTGGCGGCTGCTGCGTCAGCGGTTCCGCCGGTCAAGGCCGAGGCGGTCATCACGCTCGACGTGCTGCCCGGCGTGCCGACGACTCCTGTGGCGGCCGAGTCCGTGGAACAAGCCGCTCCCGATGTGGCCCCAGTGGCCACCGACACTGGCGCACAATCCACGGCTTCGGACCCAACCCACGAGCTCG
>CAYYHT010000625.1:0-4850 GCA_964471355.1 uncultured Enterobacteriaceae bacterium | reverse complement strand
GACCTGTTGATGAGCTGGTGCCGGTGCTGAAGAAGCTGCGGCTGTCGGGCGTGTTGCAGACCCTGGACTTGCGTGTCCGGGAGGCCGTCGAGGACGAGCTGTCCCACACGGAGTTCGTGCTGCGGCTGCTGTCCGACGAGGTCGAGCGACGGGAGGCAAAGCAGGCCACATTGCGCCTGCGAAGGGCGAACTTCGAGCACGCGAAGACGCTGGAGGACTTCGACTTCCAGTTCAACCCGAAGCTGCCGAAGGCGAAGCTGCTGGAGTTGGCCACCTGCGCGTTCGTCGGGAAGCGGGAGTCCGTCCTGCTGGTCGGGCCGACCGGGACCGGCAAGAGCCATGTCAGCCAGGCCATAGGCCATCGTGCGTGCATGGCCGGACACAAGGTCCTGTGCACGACGGCCCAGCACTTCTTCGCGGACCTGCGCGCATCGCGAGGCGATGGCACCCGGGACAAGCGGATGTTGCGCTACACCAACCCCGACGTACTGCTGCTGGACGACTTGGGTCTGCGTCCGCTGCGAGACCAGGAGCCACTGGACCTGTACGACCTGATTCGAGGTCGCTACGAGCGTGGCGCCACAATCATCAGCAGCAACCGGGCCATCGAGGAGTGGTACGAGCTGTTCGGCGACCCGTTGCTGGCCAGTGCCGCCATGGACCGGCTGCTTCACCACGCCCACATCGTCGAGATGCGTGGCAAGTCCTACCGAACGGGCGCGGGAGGTGCACCGGTCAGCTGAGCCTCGCCGGAGGCACCCGGATCAGTTTGCCCGAGCCAGCAGTGGTGACGGTTCGTTCCCCAGATCGCCCACGCGGTCAACCACGAACGAGCCGACGTCATCGTGGACGGGATCGGCACCCCAACCGTGTTCAAAAGGGCGATCAGTTTGCCCGAGCTACCACGGATCAGTTTGCCCGGTCCTTGACAGCCATGGCCACCTCCTGGCCAGTCGTCACACGCTCATCGGGCTCACGACAGATGCGTTCACCGGACGCCTACCCACCACTGAGTTCTGGCAGAGTGCAGCATTCTTCGAAACCGAACAGTACCCACTCACACTCTCAAGGGCCGCCAAACCGTCGAGACTGACAAGCACTACGTTCTCGGTCACGGACATGTCGCCTAGCACCCGAATGCTGGAAAGCGCATCGAGATTCGTCAAGGCAGCGTTCCTGTCGATGTGCATGTCATTTCGTACTAATGAAAGTCCGGACAGCCCCCCCACCGCGCGGCCCCTGGACCATCCACAGACAATACAGCCGGTCGACCTCGGCCACGCCACGGTCCAGGCCATTGATTCCAGACGTGGACGGGGCTCTCCAGCTGATGCCCAGTCTTATTGTGGGGGCTCCCCCTCCCCCTCGGCGCTCAATCCCCAACATTCAATCTCGCCCCCCAGTCGGATGCCACACACGTGGCCCGATCCCACAGCCACATCGATGAAGGCCCCAGACGGCGGTTCGTCCATGGGCCAGCTCGCCCCGTTGGGCCACCAGCATCGAACGCCTCCTTCGTCGTCCAAAGCACACAGAAGCCCACCAGTGCCGAGCCTGAACATCGAAAACGCCACATCGGCCGGCGGAGACACCGCGACGCCCCCCCAACACTCGATTGCCCCTTCCTCTGTCAATCCGCAAGTGGCATCGGCACTCGTTTGAATATCGATGAAGACGCTGGCCGGTTGCGGCACAGCCGAAGGAATCTCCTCCCAGAAAAGGTCCCCCCAGCACGCAGCCGTACCATCCACGTTCAGTCCACAGCCAATGGTCCTGTCAACATCCAACTCTCTCAACACATCACTCGGTCTGGTTCCGAGCAGGGCGCCTTCACCACCAGGCGAGCTCTCGTTCCCGACGCAGGCGACTCGTTGGTCGTCAAGTGCAGCTGTGCAGACAGCGCTGCCCCAGACTGCGACGCTCTCAACTGGCTCGGACGTCGGCTGCTCCGGCAACCCCCAACATGTCGCAACTCTGCCGCCGTCCAGTGCACAAGCGCTGCCCCCACCTAGGGTGACCGAAGCAAAGTCACCCCCCAAGGGGATTCCCGCTTGGTAGTAGTCTTGCCCCCAGCAACAGACATGGCCATTCTCAGTGATCCCACAGGTGCCTTGGATTCCCGCTTCAACGTCCGTCCATCGCTGGTCAACACACTCCTCTCGGACGTCTGGCTTGTTCGCAGCTGTGTCTTCACCATCGTCGGTCGATTCGCGGATGCACCCGAATGGCGAGGCCACAATGATGACAGTGAAGGCGAGGCGCCCCATTCGTTTGAGGCCATAGGGTGAAGTTAGCTTGATCATGAGTGCTTTAGTGTAACGGCCGACGGTATCCTTCATCCTTCATCCTTCATCCTGCGAGACAAGTGGTCGCACTACCCATCCGAGCGGTCGAGGTCCGTTGAACACTGATCGCGCCGATTGCTCTCTACTTGAGGACCATTCGTCTTGTTTCCGCGGACCACGGTCCAATTGATTTCGTTATTCAGGTTCAAGATGAACGGCCCAGTAAAGGACTCACCAACGTAGTAGGAGCGGGCGCCGCCCCCTCCACTGCCACCACCTACGCGCGTTGTAGCAGGAAACAGTGTCATCGAGTTCTTCAAAATCCAAACATGCCCAGCGCAGGGCCACACCATAATGGGTACCAACTTAGAGCACCTCGTCACATAGCGCGACTCCAGACAACCCGAAATGCTTGGCACCTGCGCAGAGAGACGCCATATATGAGAATTCTCAATCGAAGTGAATGAGTTACCAATTACGCAAACATGCGACTCATTCCGCCATCTACCATCCGCCGGCAAGATATTGATGATGCCGTCAGTGACTTTGTCATCATCGCCATAGTCCATGAAGGAATTGTTCTGTATCAATAAACCGTTGGCGCCCGCGACGTTGATACCGCTGGCACGAATTCCATACCGCGCATCTTCAACCCACGCACCCGGCCCCAGGGTCTTGAAACCACAGGACCCGCCACGGGTTAGCTCCGTCCACAAGATGGACCACGATTCAGTGGTCGAACAAGTAAACGTCTCGGAGACGCCGGCCGGTGTCCCAATAAAGGTGCACTCCTCAACTGTGATGTCACGGGTGCCGCCCCTCGCATTCAGATGGATGCCCTTCCAGTTCCCTTGAAGAAGGACGCCGTGAATGATCACATCTTTGATCGCTGGAAGGGGGTGCAACGGATTCCCAGGAGAGACGTCCGGTGGAGCCTCCAGCGAAATTCCGGCCTTTGTGGAAAGCATGTTGGTATACGAGTATTCGCCGCCAATGATCCGCACCTGCCAACCTGCAGCGATGGCAATCCCCAGGTAGGCGCAGTTGATTGCTCGACAGTTCCGGAAGTTGAATCCACTCGGGAACGCGCCCGCATAGCCGGTTGTCGGGTCCCCGCCGGTGGCTGGGTTGGTCGCGTCAACCAAGATGCCTACTGATGGTCCGTTCACGGCCTCGACATTTCGGAAATCCACGCGACTACAATCGCGAACAAGGAAGAGGTACGAGGTTCCCGCATTCTCGCCCCAAGGCCCCTGTGCGGCCCGACTCCCATCGAGGCCTCGCGCCGCCCGGTTCCCGTCAACCCTGATATTTCTGACGCTGAAGTTCTGACAGCGTTGAAAGGCGAAGACGGGCGTCGACGAGCCGGTTGGGTCGGTCGACGACACTCTGATCTCCAGCGGCGCCACCGAACCGGTCGCCGAACGGCCGACGACGCGAAAATTCACAATGTCCCTGAAATTGATCATCGGGCCCCCACCGATTGGCGTAGCCACCAGCCATGAGCCGTCAGCACGTGTGGGGTGCGCCTCCACCAGCAACATCGCAGCGCCCAGTAGGCCTGCACGCGCCCGTTCCGTGAGCAAACGAATGGCTTCAACGAAGGCACCGGTATCGTCACCGGGTGTCGAGAATCCAATGTGATCGGTCAAACGGATAACGTAACTAGACGCCCCGTCGCCCATTGTAGACATCATCACATTCAAACTTGGCTGAACATCTGCACCGTTGAATTCACCGGGTCGCGCATGAATAATCCGCTTGCATTCAAACCCGCGTCTCGCGTTCTCACGTTCGTCGACCGTTCCAAACGGCGTCGATCCCTGTGAGGTATCCACCGGACCCCCGATGTCGGCGACCACTTCGGTCGAACTAGCCCCGCCGTGACTGAGGACCGGCGCCCCTGACTTGGCAGACCAATCGGCCGCGACCCTTTGTGCATCAATCGGGGAATCAACGGCATGATGGTCACTGCCCGCGCCGCCATCTACGCTCATCGGCTGAATGCTCGTTTTTCCAATAGCAGTATTTTTCATACCGCCATCGACCAGAACCGTCGAGGCTCGATTTGCCGGAGATGAGTATGGCCAGAAGCGGCGTCCGCCACGGGACGTGGCGACCGTCGGATGCGTCCTGGTCCGATTGAACGGACGGTTCCGTCGCGGTGACTGTGGCAGTACCCGCCCCTTCCTGTCGGCTGCACGCTTGTGTACGGACAAATCAGAATGCGCCTTTATTGATGCTCGCCGGACAGCCCAACCGTTCTTTGCTGTGGGCTTAACCGCCGGCCGCTTGGTAGCACGCTGTATCCGGCCAGGGCGGGCGTTCGGCTCAGCCGTGGGAATCGTCGAGCGCAGAGACAGCGGCGCCACCGAATCGGGTGTCGCATGAACTTGCCGAATGCGCTCACCTCGTGCCTGCATAGCCCGTCGTGGATTTGCGTTTTCTTGCCGCTGGCTACTCTTCCCCAACAACGAGTGCCCCTTGCAAGCACACGCCTTGCCCCGCTCCGACTTGCAACCACAACCCTTGTTCGCCATCGTGCTCTCCCAGTCCTACAGCGCC
>CAYYHT010000624.1:0-4866 GCA_964471355.1 uncultured Enterobacteriaceae bacterium | reverse complement strand
CAGCGACAATCTCGGGCCAATCTGCCGCTGCGGCCGATGTGATGGACCGAAAGGGCTGCCCACGGCTGTAGTGGGTGATGATGTCGGGAATCGGCGGAACGGTGCTCACAGCGCTCGGCTCGCGAATCGGAGGTCCATCATGGGCGGAATCACTGTACATCGGCCCGCAATCGACCGGCTAGCCCGGCTCGGCGCTCCATGAGCGTATCCAAGCTGCTGGGCATGGCCGCCGGAGTCGCTGCACTGCCCGCAGCCAGCGTCGCAACCATCCTTCTGCGCAAGCGCCTGTTTCATGGAGTCGGGCGTCACTACCGGGCCACCGTCACCCCGCTGGCCACCGATGGAGCGAGCGGCAAGGTGGCCCGAAGACTCGCCGGTGAGGCACTCATTCGAGTGTCCGGAGGCCTGCCCTTTGCGCTCGACGACACGCGACGCGATGTGTTGGGCTTTGCCATGCGCTTTCACGAGGCCGGCACCCCCGGACATCAACCTGGACCCGGCGATCAGGACTTGGTCATGGCCAGCTTCAAGACGCTGCCGACCATTGCAAAGGGATTTGCGACCTCCGACACCCGGCACGTGCTGCACAACACCTTCAGAACAGCCCAGGTCTATACCGATGTCGACCTGGGCCGGGTCGAGTTCCGGGTGCTGCCAGAGCGCCAAATCGGCGAGGGAGACAACGGCTTTGACCGCCTGGATCACGTGGTCTCGAACGGGGGTGCGAGCATGGTCTTTGCTTGGCGACCGTGGAGCGAGCCCGATGCGTGGACGGACTTGCTGGAGCTCAAGCTCGTGCAGACCCTCGATCACGCCGACGATGCGACCCACTTCGACCCGTTCCGCAGCGGCCGAGGCATCGAGCCCGCTGGCTTCTGGGGAGGACTGCGAAAGGTCGTCTATCCGGTGGCCAGACGCCTTCGCGGCGGCTGAGTCCTAGATTCCGGTGTCGGGCTCTGGGTCGCAGGCGGTGATGATGGCGGCGATCTCGGCGCAGTCACCCGACGCGTCGAGTCGGTCGCCATCGGCACTGCACATGGCACCGGTGCCCGCACAGTCGTAGGCCGTCATCTGGGCCGCGCACTTGTCGACGGCCGGCGAGTTGCCGGCGAGCGCGTCTTTGAGGCCAGTGCAGGTCGAGGCCGTCTGCTGCATAAAGGTGTCGCACTCTGCGGTGCTGCCGAAGGACAGGTTGGCCCCGCAGGTCGACTTCTGGGCAGCGACACAGCTGGGCTCGGTGTACAGCCGGCAGAAGGCCTCGATGTAGCGGGCGGGAAGCGAGTCGGGCACGGTCAGCGGCTCAAAGGTGACGGCGCTGCTGTAGCTGGCTGTGCGCAGCTGATCGGCATTGGCCGCATCAGCCGCCGATGTGCCGTCCGCCACTTCAGTCACCGCAGCCGACGTCGCACTGGCGTCGGTGGGGGCATCGCCACAGGCGGCGAGCAACAGGACAAACAGTGTGGCACTCATCATTCTGGCCCCCTGATGCACTCATCGATGTGGAGTGCTCCTTTGTTCTTGAGCTCGAGCTCGGCCGAGATCACCCAGCCGGTCAGTGAGCCCTGGTTGTCGATCGTCACCGTCGCGTAAGGAGCCACGATCACCGCCTCCACATCAGCTGTATTGGAGATGCTGACGCTTTCGCCGGCACTGTAGATAGTCAGCGTGCCCCCACTGCCGATGGCGACCTCGTCGGAGTTGTCGAACGCGATGTCGCCATCGACCCAGAACTCCACATCACCCTCGATGCTCAGCACTCCCTTGTTTCCGATCTCGATCGATTCGAACCAGTAGACACCCGCGTCAATGGTGATGGACTCGGTGGTCTTGAGGATGAACTTGTCACCGTCGATCGGGCTGTTGCCCTTGCTGGTCAGGCCGATGCTGTCGTTGTCGTTGTTGGCCTTGGCGGCACTCGTGTCGACGTCCGGAATCTCGAACTGGCCGCTGGTCTCGTAGATGGCACCTGTGACGGTCGCATTGGACCCGATGGCAATCTCGCCGTCGCTGTACAGGTCGGCATCGATGCTGGACTGGTTCTCGACCGCCACATTGCCATTGGCACACAGGGCGGCGTCACCCTCCTCGCCCTCGCACGACACGCTGTCGACGGTCGCTGTATTGGAGATCTTCATGTCGCCGGCGGTCGTGCTGCCACAGCCCACCGGCCGAATCATCCACGACAGGCTCGACAGCAAATGGAAGCCGGTGCTGCCGACCAAGTCAGCTTTTCCGGTTCCAACATCGATGGCGTACAGAAAGCTCTCGGAAGGCGTGCTGCCGTCCTCCAAGCGTCCGCCGCCGGGCACGCCGGTCATGACTGCATAGACGGCGCCATCGGCGTTGCGACTGACACCCACTGCGCGGCCCATGATGCCGGTTCCGCCGGTGACCGTGGACGCGCCGGTCTCGAGGTCGACAGCGACCACGTGAAACTCGCGGGTCACCTTTTCAAGGCTGGTGACCAGCTGGAACTTGCCGTCGGCGATGGTGCCGCCGCGGCTGTACACCGCCCGTCCCAGCGAGCCGACCTCGGTGGCCACTCCAGTTTGGGTGTCGATGCGAACCAACATGCCCACGGGAACACGGAATCCGCCGATGCGCTCGATGCGGTAGGACACGCCGTACAGCGTGCCGTCCTCGGCGAAGCTCATGGCCGCCACGACGTGGTGATAGGTCGGATCTTCCGAGTCGACAATCATGCCCACCAGGCCATCGGTCTGCAGCGCGCCTGGGTCCATTCGAACCAGTCCGAACTTGCCGCGGCTCTGCGCCTGCACGCCGAAGACGTCGCTGGTCACGGGCGATCGAGCGAGCGCGACGGTGGACTTGGCGAGAGTGGCCTCGGCCGAGCCCTGACCGCTGCTGGGGTCCAGCACCACAGAGGTTCCCGACCCCTTGGCACCGCCGTTCAGGCCCTCGGTCGAGTTGTTGGACACAGCAACCCAGGCTCCCGGCAGATCGCTCTGCTGAGGGATGCCAATGGCGCGTCCGGTTGGCTTGGTGTCCAGCACGAATCGGCCCACGCTGAACAGCGCGATCACCACCAACACACCGGCTACGAGGCGCCCGCCGCCCCTCTTCTGTTCTGCCATCCAGCCCCCAGGACGCTTCATCCTGCCATGGTCACGCGAGTTCTGGGAACTTGTACATGAAATAGCGCCGGTTCACCCGTGCCAGAAGCTGATGCGGCAGTACCCGCGCCACCAAGTCCAGCAGGTAGGCCTCGGAGTAGACGTTGACGACCGCACGCCCGTTCAGCACGCCCCTGACCGCCTTCTTGGCAACTTGGTCTGGAGTCCTTCCCTTGGGAGCCAGCCAGGCCACCAGCGTATCGAGGTCCTCTTCGCTACCAGCTCCCAGGCGAGCGGCTGACAGCCCGATGCCCGTGCCCACGGGTCCGGGACAGAGGCAGGTAAAGGACACCCGCTTGGGGTCGATCTCGGACTGCAGCGACTGCGTCAGCCGCAGCACCCCCGCCTTGGCCACGAAGTACGGAGCACAGAAGGGCAACCCCACATAGGCCGAGGCAGATGCCACGTTCATGACCGCTCCGGGCCAGCCACTGGCCAGCATGCGCGGCACAAAGACCCGGCAGCCATAGATGACTCCCCACAGATCGATGTCGATGACCTTCTTCCAGCTCTCTTCGGAAAGGTCCATGGCGGTTCCGGCCGCGGCGACCCCGGCGTTGTTGATGAGAACCCGAGGCAAGCGCCCTTGAGAATCCAGCTCGTCGGCGATCTCGACCCAGCGCTCTCGCAGGCTCACGTCGTGTGCCAAACAGATCACCTCGGCGCCTCGGGAACGGGCCTCACCGGCCACCGCCTGCATGGTCTCGACGACCAAGTCGGTCAGCACCAAATTTGCGCCGCGGTCCGCCATATCCAGCGCCATCGCGCTGCCAATGCCGCCCGCTGCTCCGGTGATCATCACCCACTGTCCGTTCACATCTAGACTCATCTCGCCCCCAAAACTCCGACCGCAATGCGGCCCAGATCATCTGCAACGCTCTGGACGTCCGAAAATCGGCCGTCCAACAGCGCCTCGACCGCACCCAGGGACGCCGTCGCCGTGTAAAAAGCAAGGCGGCGCCCGACCGGGTCCTCCGCCGAGACCAAACCAAAGCTCACCATGTCCGTGTGCAGCTCATCGATGCCGCGCTCGATCAACCGACGGAAGACATCACCGACCGGCCCGGGCTCACGGCGGAACCGCAGGAACAGCTCGGTAGTCTGCCGCTGGGCCAGCATGGCCTGCAGAGCCCCCGCAAAGGACTCACGCAGCTTGGACAGGTCGCCCCCGGCTTCGACGCGCGCGGCTCGAATGCCCTCGAGCACAACCAGTCCAACGTGCTCTGCCACCGCTTCGAGGGCCGCATCTCGGTCCGGCCAGTATTTATAGAAGCCCGACTGCGCGATGCCCGCCTGCTTGGCGATTCGACCGGTCGTGAACCCCTCGAGGCCGTGGTCCGAGAGCACAACGATGGCTCCATTCAAGAGCGCCAAGCGACGCTGTTCCTTCTTCTCGGCGCGGTTCATGCTGCGACCTCCATGCGCCGACCTTGCCAGCGCACCAGGTGGTCCGTCCAGCGGGTCCGCCGCACCTCGCGAATCGACTTGTGCGGGTCCATGACCTCGGTGACCGGAGCGGTCTGACCCAGCGCCATCAGTACGTTGGCCAGAGGCACGGACAGCTCGTCCTGCAGCGTTGCCCAGCGGGCAAGCATCTGCACATAAGGCCGCACCACCGGACCCAGGCCGTAGCGAGGCTGGTAGGCGCCGACGATGTACAGGTGGCGCTGGCCCTCGACCAGGGCGCCGCCAATCAGCGTGGCGACCTTGCCCTTGACCGAGACCAGCCCCT
>CAYYHT010000623.1:0-4871 GCA_964471355.1 uncultured Enterobacteriaceae bacterium | reverse complement strand
CGAACATCGCGAGCATTCACGGGTTCGAAGAATCCGGCGACGTCAAAGCGCTCGGCATCCACCGTGAAGCCGGCAAGCTCTTCGAGCCTTCCCTCGAGCCAGTCGGTGACCTCTTCGTGGTGCGGGTGTGCGACGTGCCGGGACAGGACGCGAGTGCCCGAAGGCAGCGGGTCTTCTCCACACAGCATGCGCAGATCCGCGTCGATATTGCTCGCTTCAACCTCGGCTGCGAGGTCGGCGGGGGTGGTCGCGAGGGCAGTGGCAAGCAAGAGCAGCACGACAGAACTCTAGCCTGCCCGTAGCCGAACTCCTACCAGACGGCGTTGCCCGCGTTCGCGTCGTCGATCATCTTGGGCATCATGATGGCGTCGATGATCTGTCCGAGGCCGCACAAGCCACCGGTAAAGAACCAGACCAATCCGCTGATCCAGCGTCCCTGATAGAAGCGATGGATACCGCAAAATCCGAAAAAGCCAGCTAGCCACAGGATGTATGACGTGCCCAGGTTGAGCTCTTGTTTGACCAACGCGCGGGACATGCAGGGACCCTCCATTTGTTTGGAGGGGTACGCAGCGGCACGGACGCTATTTCACTCACCTTCTGCTTGGGCCTAGGCCTTGGGCAGCGGAGTGTCGTCGATGTGCGTACGGCGCCGGTCGAGCAGGCCTAGGGCGAGTCGAGCGAGGCGGCGAGGAATGGCAAGAACGGCTTGGCGCATGCCTCAAATAGAAGCAATCGCCGTGCCAGGGCCGATCCACTCCGTATCGCACCTTTACCCGTGTGCGCCGCGAAGACCGTTTCGCGTCTGGTAGTGCTGGGTGCGAAATTCATTTCGCGCCTCGACCCGGTTATTCGCGGCGCGGGAAGGAAGGGAAATGCTGCAGTCTTTTGACGGCCACGATCCGGTCGTGCACCCCAGTGCGTGGGTACACGAGCGCGCGACGGTGATCGGCGAAGTTCGCTTGGGTGCTCTGGTGAGCATCTGGCCGGGGGTTGTGCTTCGCGGAGACGAGGGCGCAATCGATATCGGCGACGAGAGCAACATCCAGGACAACTCGGTGGTGCACAACACCGGCGGTCTATCGACGACCAAGGTCGGCGCGCGCTGCACGGTGGGCCACAAGGTCATCCTGCACGGCTGCATCATTGAAGATGACTGCCTGATCGGAATGGGCGCCATCATCCTGGACAACACCGTGATTGGCGCCGGCTCGATTGTCGGAGCCGGCGCTCTGGTGACCGCCAACAAGGTGATTCCTCCCGGCTCGCTGGTCCTCGGCAGTCCCGCA
The DNA here is from genome assembly GCA_964471355.1 of uncultured Enterobacteriaceae bacterium. Classification (GTDB taxonomy): domain Bacteria; phylum Myxococcota_A; class UBA796; order UBA796; genus CAYYHT01. The sequence continues at coordinate 3,582 of CAYYHT010000623.1, read as the reverse complement.
CGGGTCAAGCGCCAGCTGACCGATGCGGACCGCGAGATGATCGCCGGCGGTCACAAAGCCTACGTCGGTCTGTTGAAAAAGTACGCGAACGCCCAGGAGTAGTCGCCTCTCTCGATGCACATCCAGAAGCTCGAACTCCACGGCTTCAAGTCCTTTCCGGATCGCACGGTGCTGCACTTCGGCAAGGGCGTGGCTGCTGTTGTCGGTCCCAATGGTTGTGGCAAGTCGAACATCGTCGATGCGGTGAAGTGGGTGATGGGCGAGCAGTCCGCGCGCAGCCTGCGTGGCGACGAGATGAGCGATGTCATCTTCGCGGGCAGCACCGAGCGGGCTCCTGTTGGATTTGCCGAGGTTCGCCTGACCTTCTCGGCCAGAGACGGCGAGCCTTTCCCCGGTGACTATGCCCGGTTTGACGAGATTGAAGTCGGGCGACGCCTGCATCGAACAGGAGCCAGCGAGTACTTCATCAACCAGACCCGTGCCCGCAGGCGCGACATTGTCGAGTTGTTCTTGGACACTGGTGTCGGCAACAACCTGTACAGCTTCATCGAGCAGGGCAGCATCGGCAAGATCGTGCACGCCCGGGCCAGCGAGCGTCGCTCTGTCATCGACGAGGCGGCCGGCATCAGCCGCTACAAAGCACGCCGAGAAGAGGCCAAGGGGCGTCTGGAGCAGACTGTGACCCAGCTTGATCGGGCGTCAGACGTGGTCGACGAGATGTCGCGGAGGCTGCGTCAACTCGAACGGCAGGTCGTCAAAGCCCAGCGTGAGATTGTCCTGGCGCTCGCGAAATATGCCGACCTTGCTGCGGACCGGCGCCGACTGCGTACAGAACTCCGCAAAGCGCGGGACGTACTCTCTAGTTCGGAGCGTGACTTTTCGCGCAAGGAGTCCGACGTCATCACGCGGCGCGAAGAGCTTGATGTGGTCGAGGCCGTGTCTGCCCAGTGGCGAGACGAGCTCGCCGAGGTCGAGGCCAAGCTTCGTGAACGCGAGGGTGTTCGCGGGTTTTCAGAGCGCCGCCTGGTTGAGCTGGGAGAGGAGGCGGGCAGCATTCAAGGCGAATTTAGCGACGCAAAGAAGGAGCGGGAAGCCGTCGCAGGAGAGCTTGCCGCCGCCCAACAGGACGTTCAGCGCGCCCGGAAGGCGGGAACGGAAGCGTCCGCTACCGAGGCCGCGGCCGTAGGTCGCTTGAACGCGGCCGATGCGGCCCGTGTTGCTGCTCAGGCTACGCATCGAAGCTGCGAGGCCGATGCGGCCCGGGCGTCCCGTGAACTAGCCACCGCCGAGGCTTTGCTCGAGGTTCTCGAACAGCGGCGGCAAGAGCATCCGCGCCTCGTCGAGGAGTTGAGTGACGAGCGCAGCGGCATGGGAAGTCAGCACGCCGATGCGGCGGCACAGATCGCTGAGTTGGCAGCCTCCATCGACACAGCTGTCGCCGCCCGCGCCTCCCTCGAAGGGCAGCTTCAAGAGCGATTCGAGGGCCTGCGGGTCGCTCGCAGCCAGGTTGTCGAAGCCGAGAAGGCACGCCGCGAGGGACTGCAGCAAGCCCGGTCTGATGCAGCGAAGGCCGTGTCTGCCGTCGAGGCCGCGGTCGCCCAGATTCGCCAGCTGCAGGGACGGTTGGCCGGGCTCGATGCCGAGGCCCGGTCCGCCAATGCGCGCGATGCTGCAGCCGGAGCCCTTGCTGAAGCTGTGCCTCATGCGCGAGCCCTGGCCGAGCTGCTCGACCTCGACGAAGGGCAGGCTGACATGGCAGCGCGGCTGCTCGGAGACCGGCTGCTTCTGCCAGTCATCTCCGACGAGGACGACCTGCTCGCTGCCGCTGCGGCGGTCCGCGAGGAGGGGAGTGCGCGCTTGCTTTGGGTGCCACGCGCCACCGGAATGGGTCGCTTTGCGGGTACTGCAGCCGGCCCTGATGCAGCAGAGGGGGTGCTTCGGTCCATGGCCGAGGTTGAGTCCCTAAGCGAGGCCCTTGCTCACCATCGTCTGACGGGCTCGGGTGCGGTGGTGGTGGGCTCCGGCGAGAGAATCGACCCCGACGGCGTGGTCCATCTTGGCGATGCCAGCGGTGCTGCGGTTCGGGCTGTAGAGCGCGAGCGCAACCGGCAGAAGCTGCGCGCTGAGGTCATCGCACACCAGAGCGCTCTCAATGCCGAGACACCCGAGCTAGCTGTCGCAGAGGCTCGCTCCGAGGCCGAGGCCGTTGTGGCGGCACAGCGCGAGCGTCTCGAAGCCGAAGAGGCCGCTGTCCGTGAGGGTGCGAACGCGGCTCGCGAGGCGATCGATGCAGTGCGTGCCCAGGCTGCAACCGCCGACATTGATGTGGTGCGCGCCAAGGGAGAACATGCGGCAATGGTCGCCACTGCTGCCCGACTCAAGGCGCGCACCGACGAGATTGACAAGCGACTGTTGGCCTTAGATGTCGACGCGGGAGAGGGGGTGGTTCGCGAACAGCAGGCTCGTGAGAGGGGTCACGCCAGTCAGAAGCTGCTCGTGGCCGCAGACGCCGATGCTGCGGCCACCCGCGCCGTGCAAGACGCCACGTTGGGTGTCGTAGAAGAAGCCAGGACGGCGCTGCAGGAGGCTCGAGTCTCAGTCGCATCCCTGGCTGAGAGGGTTCGAGCCAGCGACGGCGTGCTGGCATCACTGACCCGCCGGGGCACTGACGCCGAGAGCCGTGCGGAGCGTGCTCAAAAGCGCATCGCCGAGAACGTCTCTTCCCAGGAACGCAACCGGCGACAGCTCGAGACCCTCGCCGCAGATGTGGAGTCTCTCACCGAACAGCGCGCCGCTGCCCAAGAGAAACTCGACCGTGAACGGACGCGCATGGCCAAGCTACGTGAAGCTTGGCGCCTCGCTGAGGAGGGCCTGCGCGCCATCATGGCGGCTCGCGACGCCGCCACGACGTCGGCAACGGCGATCGAGACGGAGGTCCAGCGGGTGCAGATCGCGGTCGACGCGCTTCGAGCACGCATGGACGAGCGCTACCAGATTTCATTGCCTGGGCTGCTGGACCGTCTCGAAGCCAGAGGTTCGCTGCAGCTCGACACCGACGAATCGGTGCGTGAAGCCGTCGTCATCGGGCGCGTCGAGCTCGAGGGGGTGCCTGGCGTTGAGGTGCGTTCGGCGCTGCTGGGTGACTACGACAAGATCGAGCGCATGGTCGCCGAGGTCGAGGAACTGCGCACAGCATTGGGCAAGCTGGGCGAGGTCAACTTGGGTGCCATCGAGGAGTACACCGATGTCGCTGGACGCCACACGGCGCTCATGGACCAACGCGCGGACCTCGATGAATCGGTGGCGCGCATTCGAGCCGCCATCGCAAAGATGAATCGGCTGTGTCGGCAGCGCTTCCGAGACGCGTTTGACCGCGTCAACGAGTACTTCCAAGACCTGTACCCGCGGCTTGTCGGCGGCGGCAGCGCCCGGCTCTCCTTGACCAACGAAGAGGACCTGCTTGAGACAGGGGTGGATATCTTCGTGCAGCCGCCCGGAAAGCGCCTGCAGAACTTGAGCCTGCTGTCAGGTGGCGAGAAAGCCATGACGGCGATTGCTCTGTTGTTGTCGCTGTTTCAGGTC
>CAYYHT010000622.1:0-4890 GCA_964471355.1 uncultured Enterobacteriaceae bacterium | reverse complement strand
CCAGCAAATGACCAGCGCCCTGCCCGGCGATGCAGCCCGATACGCCAGCATCGAGATGTTCGACGACTTGGGCGTCAAGGGCGTTCAAGTCACCGGCACCCTCGACGGCAACCCCGCCCACATCATCGCGACTCGATACGAAGTGCGTCCCTGTGAACCTGGCATCCGCGTCCGCACCGAGGTGATCAACCTAGGCGATGACCCCGAGAGCTGGGCCGTCGCCGACCTCTGGTACTGGGGCGCTCGCGAGCTCGCGGCGTTCACCTCCGGTCCCGGTGCCGGCTTCGACCACCCATCTTTCGGTCTGTCGACACTCTCAAGCGCCATGCGCGACATTCCTTACATGGCCGCAGGTGCCCATACCGAGCCCGCCGCAAGCTACTCGACCACCGCGTGCAACATGAACCGGACCACCGGCTTCCAGTCCACCGAGGTCACCTATATGGGTGTGCCGGTCGACATCGTCATGCCCGGTGGATTCCAGGTCTACGAGCGCTTCCTCGGCGTCGCCGATGGTCCGTCCATATCGGGCGGCACCGACATCGCCCTCGAGGTACGCGAACAGCTCTTCGGCGAGCAACACCGCACGCTCACTGGCCAGGTCGTCACCACGGGCGGCGGCGGACGCCTTGACGAAGTGGTTCGTGCTTCTGTGCACATCAGCGAGGGCACGCGCACCATGGACGTTGCCGACCGAACGCCGGTCACCCACACCTTCGTCGACGACCAGGGCCGTTGGTCCGTCGAAGTCCCCGTCGAGCGCGACTATCTGATCGAGGTTGAGTCTTATGGCCAGATCTCGGGCACCTCCGAGGTCAGCGTCTTTCGCGAGGACGTCGAGACTGAACCGATGACCATCGCACCGGCCGGTGAGATTACACTCGACGCAACCGTCGATGGCGAGCAAGCGCACGTTCTCATCCAGGTCTACCCGGCGGACGAGGCCACAGACGCCGCCAGCCGTGGCGCCATCTTCGGCATCTTCAACGAATGCGCTCCTCTGCTTGGACACCCCGTGGGCGCGTCACCAGCCTGCAACCGCGTGCTGGTCGATGGCCCAACCACCATCGGCATTCCACCCGGAACCTACGACTTTTATGCCTCCGTCGGGCCTTTCTCGACGATTGCAGCCATGGAAGGCGTCGTCATTGACAGCTCCGAGGGACAGAGTCTCCTCCTCGAAATGACCTCTTTGGCGGTCCAGCCAGAAGGAACATTATCAGGGGACTTCCACACCCACGGGGCCCCCAGCTTCGACACGATGTTCCCCGACTACGACCGAGTGCGCAGCTGGATGGCGTCGGGCGTCGAGGTCGTGGTCACCACGGATCACGACACCGTTGGCGCCTATGAACAGGCCCGCGAAGATCTGAACACCGATGCCCAGCTCGAAGTCATCATCGGCCTCGAGACCACCGGCCATGGCCTGTTTCGGTACCACCCCGAGAACACCAATCCCAAGGTCGTGGGCCACTTCAACTACTGGCCCATTCCCTACGACCCCGAGGGTCCGTACCGCGGCGCCCCGTGGGATGAGTTCGTCGAGCCCGGAGCACTGTTCACCCGCGTTGCAAATGCCGGCTGGGACCACGAGAACGGCGTGCTGCAGCTGAATCACCCTTGGGGCGAGTCGCAGTTTGGGCGCGACTTTGGCTGGGCGGCAGCGATGGAGATGGATGTCACGGCCGACCTGCCCACAGGCGACGATGGCTCGGGCCAGGGGCTCTTTTACAAGCGGCCGCTGATGCTCGACGGCACCGAAGCCGACTTCACCAATGACCAGTACAACGTGCAAGAGGTCATGAACGGCACCGACAACGGCATCTTCTGGCAGTACCGCGCCATCTGGCACTACCTGCTGTCCCAGGGTGAAGTCCGCGGAGGCACGGCGAACAGCGACAGCCATTACCTCGCCGGAAATGTGCTGGGCACACCGCGCAACATCGTCTGGAGCGAGACAACGGCCGGGGCCGACTTTGACGCGACCACGTTCAACACAGCGGTCAAGGACGGACGCATCTTGGGCACGAACGGGCCGATCATCGAGGTCAGCACGACAGACGCCAGCGGCGAGCTCATTACCCCGAGCGTCTACGCATTTGAGCCGGCCAGCGACGCCATGCTGCACATCGAAGTCAGCGGTGCTCCCTGGGTGCCCATCGACGAAGTCCGCGTCTACGTCAACGGCGAGATCGCGCACCTGATCAACGGCCTGGCGGTCCCCACCGACCCCTTTGCTTCGGACGGCAGCGGCATCGAGCGCCTGAGCGAAGACGTGCCCTTGGCGGACATCCTGCCGGACAGCGGCGATGCATGGATTGTCATTGAGGCCGGCGGACCTCTGATCGACAACCAGGACTTGAACTGCGACGGTGTGCCCGACACGGGCGACAACAACAACGACGGGCGCATTGACTACGCCGACGTGGCCGAGGGGCTGAGCGAAGCACCCGAGGACCCCAGCGCCTGTCTCGAGGCCATCGGCCCCATCAAGGAGTACCCGGACATCACCGACCGGACCGACCCCTTGTTCCTGTTCCAGAAGGTCACACCCGGCGGCTACCCGCTCGCCTTCACCAACCCGCTGCTCGTTGACCGAGATGGCAATGGATACTTGGGGGCAGGCCGATGATCGCCCTTGTCACAGCCCTTGTCTTGGGCAGCGCGGTTGCCTCTGCCGCCCCCGACGCCTGCCAGCGCATGGACGATGGCTACATCATCGGCCCTGTTGGCGGTGCCCTGCTTGACGGCAGCGCCGGAGCCGCCGGAAGAGTGTGCCCGCGCAACAGCTTTGGCGTCAGCGCTGGCGCCTACGCGCTGATCGATACGCCCAACTTCTACGGCCACATCCTCGCCAACGGCAATGTGTCCGCCAGCATGGTCTTTGGCGAGAGCACCGAGGTCTTCGGCGAGCTCGAGCTCATGCGCTACGACTCGGTCATCTCGGCGGTGGCCTCGACCTATACCGGCTTTGGACACACCACCGTCGGCGTGCGCCAGCTCATGTTCACCGAGGCCTACACCGCGATTGCCCTGCACAGTCGACTGGTCCTGCCCACGGCCTTTGCTCTGTACGACGGCAACTCGCCGATGGTGCTCGATGTCGGCGGCAGCGTTCGCTACGAGGTCACACCACTGTTCCATGTGCGTGGGCACCTGTCCGTTCTCAGCAGCGGCAACGTAGGCAAGGGCGCGACGGACTTCCGCCTGGGCCTCAACCCCACCTTCGGAGCGGAATGGCGGGCTGGCAAGGCGTTCGGAATGGGCCTCGATGTGGCCAACGGCTTCGGCTACGACGCCATCTATGACCACACTGCGGTGGCACTTGGCTTCCGATTCAGCGACGGCAAGCGATTCGGCTCCGAGCTCGCGCTTCGCAAGCCACTGGCCGGGCGAGAGCGTGCTCTGGCGACCCTCGAACTCAGCTTCAGGGTGCGGCTGGGCGAACTTCCAGAGAGTTGAACCGGTCAATCGTCGCCGGGTCATAGGCCTCGAGATTGGCCAGCCGGTGATCAAGGGCGTGATTCACCGAACCCGGCTCATCACTGCCCGAGAACCCGATGTCGATGCCGATTTGCAGGGCCGAGTAGCTGGTCTGAGCGAGGCGACAACAACGAAGACAAGCGTGACGGTTCCGGGACGCAGGGCATCCTCCAGTTGCCTGAAGGCTACACCGAGTTCTCATGGCTGCGCTTTCGCGCCGCCTGATGCTGAAAATCCCACATGCCGAGCTTCAGGCCCACCCAAGTGGCGACGCGAGGGAACGCCAGTGTCAGCAACACCATCGTGCGCGGTAATCCCGGGTTGAGAATGACGTCGCCCTGGTTGTAGCGAATGCAGGACAGGACCGCTTGGGTGACGACCCGAGGCGGCGTCGTTCCCATCGAGCGCGGAGCGGAGACTCCGTCCTTGAGCTTCATGTCCCAGTACATGCCCGTCTTGCTGATGTAGCCAGGGCAAATCATGCTCACCCCAATGTCCAGGTCATCGAGCTTCATGGCCACGCGCAGGGACTTGCTAAACCCCACCACCGCATGCTTGCTGGCGCTGTAGACCTCGCCGAAGGGCGTCGGCACCAGACCCGCAAAGCTAGCGATATTCACAATATGCCCGCGATTTCGCTTCTTCATGCCCGGCAGCACCATCTGGGTCAGGCGAATGACGGCGACAACGTTGATATCGAGGACCTTGCGCACCTCGTCCGCCGACACCTGCTCGAGGTAGTCGACAGACTCAACGCCCGCGTTGTTGATGAGCACATCGATTGGACCGAGTTCGGTTTCCGTCTGGTCCACCAGCCGCTGCAGGGCCTCGTCATCGGACACATCTGTCGGAATGGCGATGGCGGTCGCGCCCGAGGCAACAAGCTGTTCCCGCACCGCATCGAGCTTGTCAGCCGACCTCGCGGCAAGCGCTAGCTTGGCCCCCTCAGCGGCCAGAGCAACTGCCATCTCCACACCAATGCCCCGTGACGCACCCGTGATCAGGACGACGGCATCTTTCAGGTCAATTGACATCGGACCTCCCAGTGCACACCCTCTAAGCAACATGGAGGACTCAATGTCCCAACGACGTGTCGCCAAAGTGGTGACTGCCCACCGCCAGCTAGAAGGCGGCGGATTTTCGGTTCGGCGACCCTTTCCAACGCAGGGCCTCGACATGGTCGATCCCTTCTTGATGCTCGATGAAATGGGGCCGGTCGAGTACGCCCCAGGCAAGGCTGTCGGAGCGCCAGACCACCCCCATCGGGGCTTCGAAACGGTCACTTATGTCCTGAAGGGAGATGTGGTCCATGAGGACAGTCACGGCGGCGGAGGAACAATCGGCCCCGGTGATGTGCAGTGGATGACCGCGGGCTCGGGCATTGTCCATTCAGAGATGCCAAGCGAG
>CAYYHT010000621.1:0-4912 GCA_964471355.1 uncultured Enterobacteriaceae bacterium | reverse complement strand
GTCCGGGAAGTACCTTTCTGGGACATGGGCACAAGTTCTCGCTCGCTTGGATCACGCAGGCCGACAGCTGGGCGGCCCTCGCTCGCGACGCTGCCTATTTCGATACGCGGGGCTGCTTCAGCCCGACCGTCGTCCTGACCTCGCTGCCGTTGGACGAGGCGGTCCACGGCCTCGCACTCGCCATGGAAGACGCCCAGCGCCAGTGGCCCGTTGGCATTGTCGGGGACGGAGAAGGTGCGCGAATTCGCGCGCGGGGCTCACTGGCAAAGGTGACCGGCGTCGAGCGATCGGGCTCGGGCTGGAGTGTGCACGGCCTGCCAGCCAACAAGTGGCAGCCCATCAGCCTGCCACGTTCGTTGGCAGTGGTGCACATTCGCGAACCAGGTGACGCGCTCATGCTGACCATGCGCTACAAGCGCTGGCTGTCCACCGTCGGCTCCGACGATGTGCCCACCGCATCCGTGCTGTTCAGCCAGTCACGGGTGGTCGACATTGGCCAGATGCAGCGCCCGCCTGTCTTCCGCCTGCAGGACGGAAGAGACTGGCTCGGCTCGGTGGCCATGAGCGTCAAGGAGTGGCGCTAAGCGCACCCGAGAAACGACCCTACCTGGGGGCGCCGTCTCGGATGTTGCTCTGCTCGCGCAGTCGCACCAGCGCTTCTCGTTCGATCTGACGCACGCGCTCGCGGGACAGCCCCATCTCCTTGCCGACTTCGGACAAGGTTCGGAACTCGCCATCTTCGAGGCCATAGCGGCGAGTGAGCACGAATCGCTGACGATCCGTGAGCACCACCAAGAAGGCATCGTGCATGCGCGTGAGCTCTTGGGACTGAATCGCCTCGCCATCGGGTGCGACCGCGTCGTCATCGCTCAGGAAACGCTCGAGAGGACGAGGGCGTGGACCGTCGTCGACTGGCTGTTCAAGGCTGATGGTGTTGCCCTGTGAGAGCAGCAGCTCGGCGCGTTCCTTGTCGATGCCCACTTCTTCGGCCAGCTCGGCAATCCCGTAGGGGATGCCACTGGCTTCAAAGCGCTTGATGGCCTTGCGAAGGTTGCGCGTCTGTTCGACAGCGCAGCCAGGCAGACGCACAGGGCGACCGGTGTGATCGATGGCTCGAGTCATCTGAGCGCGCACCCACCAACGTGCGTAGGTCGAGAATCGAATGCCCCGGTCGGGGTCAAAACGCTTCGCGGCACGCAACAGGCCGATGTAGCCCTCTTGGACCAAGTCTTCTTCGTCCATGAAGGGACCGGCCAGCTTGCGCGCTTCACCGTGCGCAATGCGGCGGCCGGACATCGCCAGTCGCCAACGCAGGTTCTCAGCCTCGGCCCACGCGGTCTTGGCCTCGCGAGCACGGGGTTTGAGCGCAGGAGACTTTTTGGCCTCCTTCCAGACTGTTTCGGTCGCCTTTTCAAGACGATCAACGGCACCCGCACGTGTGCGCTCGGCGCGATCCGGCTTCTTTTGAAGGATCTCCTCGGCAAAATCGATGCCTCGGATGGCTTCTCGAGCCCGGTTTTCGGCCTTGCGAATCGCACGCGCGATTGCCTTCTCCTCTTCTGCCGTCAGTCGTTCACTGCGGCGTCCTCGCGAGGAGTCGGACAGGGACAGCATGTGAGTCCTCCGTTCAAGGCGGAGTCCGCCAGGGGTGATACTACGCACAGTGAGAATAGAGTCGAGGGGTTAGAGCAAACCAACTGCATGGCGAACACGGGAAAGTGTTGCGTCAGCGGCTACTTTGGCCCTCTTTGCACCATCTGCAAGTACGTCTTCAAGCCCGTCGGGATCCGCGAGCCACGCATGATAGCGCTCGCGGGGCTCGGAGAGAAGCCTATCTAGAACTTCGTACAGCTCTTGCTTGGCGTGGCCGTAGCCCATGCCGGGCTTCATGTACCTTTCACGCAGATTTTCGGTGTGTTCGGGCGGGGCGACGAGCTTGAAGAGATTGAACACATTGCACGTGTCGGGGTCCTTCACTTCGTCCACTCCGCGGGAATCGGTCGTGATCCTCATCACCATTTTTCGAAGCTTCTTGGCCGACAACCACAGGGGGATCTCATTGCCGAACGACGCGCTCATCTTGCGCCCGTCCATTCCGGGGATCGTTCCCACGTCCTCCCGAATGTGTACTTCGGGCACGACAAGCGTGTTCTCGCCGTAGTGAACGTTGAACGCCTTGGCGAGATCGCGGCAGATCTCGAGGTGCTGTTTCTGATCTTTGCCCACCGGGACGATGTGGGTGTCGTAGAGCAAAATGTCTGCAGCCATCAGCAGCGGGTACATCCACGTGCCCACATTGATGTGCTTGCCCGCATCCTTAGCGCTCTTGACCGCGTGACCGCGCTCCATCACGCCCATTCCCGCATGGCAGGCCAAGATCCAAGTCAGCTCCTGGACTTCGGGAATCGCCGACTGCCGGAACAGCACTGCGCGCTCGACGTCGAGCCCTAGGGCCAACCAGCCTGCGGCATGCTCTCGCGACGACTGCCGAAGCAGCGCTGGGGCATCGCTGCCCGGTCCTGCACTGATCGCGTTCACCGTCGTGAGCGCGTGGTAGTCCGCAATAAAGTAGTACGCATCGAACTTCTGGGAAAGCTCGAGTGCTGGCCGAATCGCTCCGAGCCAGTTGCCGATGTGGGCGTTCCCCGTCGGCTTGATTCCGGTAAGTGCACGCTGCACTGCAACTCCACGCCAATGAGGGCAACGTTATACGTGCGGGACGCTTACGTCACGTGCACAATCACGGCCTAGCGGAGGACTCGTGCATCACTCAATCGCCCTTTCCCTCATTGTTGTCTTTGCTGCTGGATGCAAGGGCAAGCAGGTCGGCAACACCGATGAGACCGACCTGCCGGCGTGCACCATCGATGACGATTGCGCGCTCGACAACGAAATCTGCGACGACGAGGGCGAATGCACCTTTGGTGACCGGGACAACTCCCGCGAAGACGCCGTCAGCATCACCCAAGACGAGCCCCTGTCCGGAGTCATCGGTCCTGCCGGCGACGAGGACTGGTACAAGTACACCTCGTTGGCGATCGACGGAAAGTGGCTGCGCATCGAGACAGTCCACGAGCGCGAAGACGGCGGCCTGAACACCGTCATCTCGGTCTACGACGCCGAGGGCGACCTGCATGCGGTCATGGATGACTTTGCTACGGGCGCCGTCAGCTGCTGTGACAGCCTGCTGCACGTCTACCTGCCGACGTCGGGCGACTGGTACATCAAGGTTGAAGACGCCAGCACATTCTATGGCGCGGCCCCGGTCGGCGGCAGCACCTTCACCTACGAGCTCGCGGTGCTCGACTTCAACTTCGCGACCGCCGAGACCGACTCGTTTGAGACCCCCGGCCGCGACGTGGACGTCGACAGCGGAAACTCCATCTGGACCGTCGGTGTGAACCTAGACGAGGCCGGAGACGAGGACTTTATCGGCGTCAACTTCGCGTTCGACGGCCCTGGCCTGCAGATCTACGGACAGCGAGACATTCCCGGCAGCGAGGCACAGATCGTCGTCGATGTGCTGGACGAAACCGGTGAGACAGCGAGCCACCGAGAGAACTTGGGCGGCGATGCCGTCTCGGTCACCTTCCCGACGACCAACCAGAACTACGTGATCAAGACCTATGACCGGCTCTCAAACGGCGGTATGGACTACTGGTACCTGCTGTACTTCCGCACGTCCGACGAATCGAGCTATGCCTGGGGCACCGAGCTCGAGCCCAACAACCTGTTCGACGAGGCAGAGGCACTCGAGAGTCAGCCGCGCACCAGCAGCGGAGGCACAGCCTACGAGGCCGCCTATGCCCAAGGCGCTCTGACCGTCGAAGACGACGAGGACTGGTTCAGCTTCCAGGGCCTGGACGAACACTACGTCAGTGCCCAATGCTACGGCGAGGAGTACGGGTCGATGGCTGACCTGGCCATCGAGATCTTCGACAGTTCTGAGACCGTCGTTGGTTCGGGCACCACGGGCGACGGCGGCTCGACCACTCCATGGGCCAACAACATCGGTCCGCTGTCCGGCGACGACACCATCCGCGCCCGCATCTATTCCGAAGACGACGCTTTCTGGGGACTCGGCGCCTATTACCGGTGCAACTTCTTCATCACTCCCTTCGAAGTCTCGGACCCGTAACGATTGGCGCGAAGCATCTCATTGGATGTGATCCGGACCGCCGGCAACGAGGTTTGGTACACGCTTAGGGCCGCGCTGGCTCCGGTCACTGTGCGCCGGCTGCCCAAGCCGCGACCAGTTCAAGGCCGACCCGCTGTGGTCATGGTGCACGGATTCATGGGGCATCCAGGCATGCTCAGGCCGCTCTCCCGGCGCTTGCTGACCGAGGGTTTCGAGGGCGTGCATCGCGTTGGCTACCCATCGACCATGTTGCCGCTCGAGCGCATCGTCGACCGCATTGCCGGAGTCGTGAAGCCCCTGGCCAAAGACGGCCCCGTGGACCTGATTGGTCACTCGATGGGTGCTGTCGCTTGCCGCGCCTTTCTCAAGGAGTTCGGTGGCGCCCCCTATGTCCGCCGCTTTGTGTCCCTGGGCGGTCCTCACGCCGGAACGACCTGGTACCGGCTAGTGCCACCCTGGGTTCAGCCCGCCCTCAATCCGCGTGGAAAGTGGGTCGAGCGCCTGAGCACCGGACCTGAACCCGTGCCCACGACCGTGATTCGAGCCTCGTATGACCACCAAGTGATGCCCCCGCGACGCGCATCCATTCAAGGCGTGCGCGAGCTGATCATCCACGACCACGGACACAACGGCCTTCTGTGGAGCAAACAGGCTCACGATGCTGTGGTAAGCGCACTCACGGACCCGCTGATTCTGGGCGGGTCTTGACCGCAACGACGTTGGGAAGCGCCCAGGCGCGCGTGTTTGCGTTGTCCTCCACAAAGCCTGTCTCGC
>CAYYHT010000620.1:0-4913 GCA_964471355.1 uncultured Enterobacteriaceae bacterium | reverse complement strand
GCGCGCGACAACCCGAACTTTGTGCCGAACTGGCGTCCGGGCCAAGAGGTGTCGGTCAGCTTCCCAGGCTCGGTGCCCGCCCCCGAGGCAACCATCGGCTCGATTCCGATTCCGGGCGAGGGGACCATGCGCTACCCCGCCGAGCTTGCTGGCGTGTTGGTCAATGGCGAGGCGGTCCGAGCTCCGCACCACGGCTATGACGACGACGGCGTGTGGGTCAGCGACCTGCTCGACGACGACGTGCGCTTCGACGGCCCCTGGAATGGCGATGGCATGACCGTCGAGTGGGACTCGCTCAACAATGGCGACTCCATCACCATCTCGATTCGCTACCTGTCTTCGGGCATCGAGACCCTGTGCGACGGCTGCACCGAGTGTGCCGACGGCTTCAGCTGCGAGCCCGAGGACCCCGACGACGACAACTCGGCCCGCTACTGCACCGCCGCCGAGGGCTCCTCATGGCTGGTGGCAGGCGACGTCAGCTGCACGGTCCCGGACACTGGCGAGTTCACGCTCACGACCAAGCACCTCGAGATGCTCGACCTGTACGTGCCTCCCTACTACGTCGACGGTGCCTTGCTCACCGTCTCGCGCAAGGCCGAGGGCACCATCGAAGTACCCGATGTGCGCACCTTCAATGGCAAGCGCGTGAAGTCGTCTCCCGTGCGGACCCGTGCCACCGACCTCATCATCACCCGCCTGGACGCTCCGCCAAACCTGCCTGGTCTCGATGACGACGGGAATGTGATCGAAGAATGAGATTGCTCTGCGCCATCGCCGTGTTCTCGGCCCTGACGGCCTGCGGCAATCAGCCGTACACCGACTACTTCCCTGATGCCGAGCTCGCGCCTGAGATCACAAGCATCACCCCACCCGAAATCGACGGCATCGATGGAGGGCAGGGAGTGGTCATCTCGGGCACTGGCTTGGCCAATGCCCGCACAGTGGTCATCGGCAGCCGAAATGCCACCATTCTCGAGGCGACCGATACGTCCGTCAGTGTGTTGATTCCATCGTTCACGGCGGGCGGAGGCGCCGTCGAAGTCGCGGTGGTCACCGACGATGGCATCGCGCGTTTGGACCGGAGCTTCACCTACAAGGCTCCTGCGGGCGACTTCACCGCCGACGAAGCCGCAAGTGCCTATCTTGCGGTCGTGGATTGCCCGGTCGAAGCTTGGGGCTACTCCCCCTCCGACGACGACTATGTGCCCCTGTGGTGGTGTGGCATGGAGATGGGTTGGGTCGAAGGCGGTGGCTGGGACGGCACCGGACTTCAGCCTGGCTACGCCGGCGACATGAGCGGCTACGGCCAGCTGTCATCACTTCCGCCCGTCGGCGAGGGCCGCTTCTACGGTTCTGGCGACCCCCGTCCGAGCAAGCCTGGGCAGTTCTTCAAGTACCTGCCGGCCGGCGGCTACATCTCGGTCACCACAGAGCGGGACTTCGCTCGGGACTTGGCCTACATCGCCGAGAAGACCGCCGATCTCGAGACCTACTACAGCTACTGGGACGACATTAGCTTCATCTACGAGCCGTTCGCCGTGGGCCGAATCGACGACGAGGACGTCTGCTGGACCGAGCTCGAGGTCGAGAGCGCTTTGGGCGACACGCTGTTCTTTGATGGCGACCCGAGCGACTGGAGCCACATCGACCTAGCCTATGGGGTCGAGGAGCTCGACGGCGAGTACTACACCGAGGGCTACTTCAGCACAGCAACCGTGGACGACGCGTCGAATGGCAGCTTGGTGGGCGGGTCGTCCGGCATTGTGCTCGAGTACGACGACTACAGCGGCCAGTTCGGACCGAATGCCGAGCGGTGGCCGGGTGGCGGCGATGTGCCCTTTGACGAGCGATATTTCGTGCGCACCAAGGGGCTGGAGGAGGGCGGCACCCCCCGCGGTGCTGTGCAGAGTGTCACCGAGCTCGAGCTGATCACCCCCGACTTGATGACTGGCCTCGAGACGCTGGACATGAGCGGGCCGATCGAGTTCACCTGGGTACCCGAAGAGGGCGACGAGGACCCGAGCTTCCTGGTGGTCGACATCCGGGTCTACGACACCCAGGTCACCAACCCGGACACCGGCTGGTTCGCTGAAATTGCGCGCTTTGTGACCCAGGGTGACGACGCTGCGGGCTCACTGACCATTCCCGTCGAACAGCTTGCCCAGATGCCCACCGCCGCGCTCACCTTCGATGACAACTACGACTTCGTGGAGCTGTACGCCGAGGTCACTGTGGCGCGGCATCAGCTGCGCAAGGTCGCCACGGAAGATGACGAGAGCTTGGTGGTCGACTTTGTCCACGCGATTGCGGCCCCGGTGGACCTCGTCAGGTAGCGCGTTGGCGCAGCCACTCGGCCATGGGCGCGAACACCTTTCTGGGTGTGTCCGGCGCGATAAACAGGTCGGCGTGGGCGTACCAGTCCTCGTCCGTCCCGATTTCCCAGACGGTGACGTCGCGGCCACCCCACGCCTGGACCACCGAAGTCGCCGTCTCGGGCGGGACGATGCCGTCGGCGTTGGCATAGATCACCAGCAGCGGGTTGTGCACATCGGCCATGGCCTTGGTGATGTTGATGCTGCGCAGCACCATGTCTTTCGCGCGTACCCAGCTGGCGATGTCGCGGTTGACCAACCGGTGCGGCTCGTCGACGGTGCGGGTCAGCTCGCTTGCCTTGTTGATGTCGACATGGTCCAGGTTCATGTAGATGCTCAGCACCTGCGGAGCGACCCGTCCAATGAACGGGAAGACCAAGCGAGCGAGCTTGTCGGTCCCCCGCATGGGCAGAATCTTGGCCAGGCGCCGCGAGCGGAACATGACCGTCAGCATGGGGTGGGCTTTCTCCCAGCGCAGCGGGGCTCCCATCGCGACCACGTTGCCCACTAGGCTGTCGTCATCGAGAGCGAGGTGGGCGAACACCACAGCCCCGCCCAGGCTGGCGCCGATCACATCGACCAAGTCGGCCTCGGTTCGACTGCGGTCCAAGAGCTCTGCAAGCAGGGCTGGCAGGTCGGTCTCGGCATAGGCTCGGAGGCCTGGCGGACCCGCACCGGGCTCAACCCGCTCACTACGGCCTTGATGGCGCAGCCCGCCCGACCAGACCTCGAAGCCCTGCTCGGCCAAGCAGCGCTCCATGGACGCTCCCTGTTCGGGCCAGCCGAAGATGTAGGCGTTCATGCCGTACCCAGGAAGGATGAGCAATGGGCGCAGTGCGGGATTGAAGTGCTCAGGCGAGACGCTGCGCTTGAGCTCAAGCTTCCAGCCGTCACCGTTGGGGACGAGGTATCGATCGATGGCCAGGGACATGGCGGCTGTCTAATGGGTTAGAGCCGCGCGCATGAAGTGGCTGTTGTTCCTGTTGGCCTGTGGCGGACCCGGTCTCAAGCAGAGGCCCGCAAACCCGGACTGTGTGGCGCCCGACCGGCCGGTCGATCCCGACGCTGCGATCGAGCTGGTGCGGGTGTTCGAGGGCATTTCGCTGCCCGAGAGCATCCACGCGCTCCAGACACCGAGTGTGCCTAGCCGCTGGTATGTCGTATCCCAGAACGGGACGGTGTGGCGCTTCGACACTGGCGATTCGAGTGCCGCGGAAGTCGTCGTCGAGATCGATGTCAACGACGGAGGCGAGAGGGGCCTGCTGGGCTGGGCCTTTCACCCGGACTTCGCCGACAACGGACTCGCCTATGCCAACTTCACCCGCAACGTCAGCGGCGATGGCCTGCACAGCTTCGTCGCCAGCTTTCACAGCGCCGATGGCGGTCTGAGCTTTGACGCCGCCAGCGAGACCGTGCTGCTCGACGTCCCTCAGCCTGCGGGCAACCACAACGGTGGACACCTCGCGTTCGGCCCCGACGGCGCCCTGTACACGGGGCTTGGGGACGGAGGCGGCGCCGACGACCAGTTCTCAAATGGCCAAGATCAGAGCACGCTGCTGGGCAGCATGGTGCGCATCGACGTGCAGACCGGTCAGGTCGAGCAATGGGCCTACGGAATCCGCAATCCTTGGCGCTTCAGCTTTGACAGCCTGACCGGAGCGATGTGGGTCGGCGACGTCGGTCAGAACCAGTGGGAGGAGATCAGCATCGTGCAGCAAGGCGGCAACTACGGCTGGCCCCTCAAAGAGGGCAGCCATTGCTTCGATGCGCCCGAGCCCTGTGATGACCCCGCGTGGCTCGACCCGGTCGCCGAGTACGCTCACACCGATGGCAACCGCTCGGTCACCGGTGGCTACGTGTACCGCGGCAGCGCCAATCCAGGACTGGTCGGCACCTACCTCTTTGGTGATTTCTATACGGGCAACATCTGGGGCACTCGGGCCGGCGACGAAGGAGACTGGGTGACCGAGCCGCTGGCAACCGGCACCGGGACCCTCATTGGAAGCTTTGCCCAAGGCCTCGATGGCGAGATCTATGTGCTCGACTACGGCGGTGGCGGATTGTGGCAAATCACCGTCCCTGGGGGCACCGAGAGCGACTTCCCGATGCGGCTATCCCAGACGGGCTGCATGGACGCCGGCGACGTGTCCCTGCCCAGCGAGGCCCTGGTGCCCTACGGACTGAACGCGCCGTTCTGGTCCGACGGCCTGGACAAGGAGCGCTGGATGGCCCTGCCGGACGGCACGACCATCCGCATCGAGGACGACGGAGATTGGACCCTCCCGGCGGGTTCGGTGGCGCTCAAGCACTTCAGGGTCGATGAAGAGCTCGTCGAGACGCGCCTGTTCGTGCGCCACGATGACGGCGAGTGGGCCGGCTACAGCTACGCCTGGCTGGCCGATGGCAGCGACGCCCAGTACGTCGGCACCCGGGCGACCGTACAGGTTGGTGGGCAGAGCTGGACCTACCCATCGACCGGTGACTGCTTGCAGTGCCACACCGACGCCGCCGGAGGCTTCTTGGGGCTCGAGACCGCCC
>CAYYHT010000619.1:0-4916 GCA_964471355.1 uncultured Enterobacteriaceae bacterium | reverse complement strand
GGCTCGTCGGTCGGTTCTTTGGGCTCGTCGGTCGGTTCTTTGGGCTCGTCGGTCGGTTCTTTGGGCTCGTCGGTCGATTCTTTGGGCTCGTCGGGCACGACGTCGGGTGTGTCTGTAGAGGCCTCGACGGGATCAGCCTCGGCCGGATCGGCGGTTGCGACCGCAGGCTCGGGTTCGCCGTAGCGAGGCAGTGGCTGACCTGGAGTGAGGTAGGCGGTCAGCTGCACGACGCCGTTGTTGTTCAAGATTTGAACAATGACCGGCTGCCCTGGGGGGCGCGAGGGCAGGGGTGTGCCTCGTAGGTGATTGCGCCGTCTTCGTCGAGCACCTTGAGAATGGTGCCGAAGTCCTCGGGCGGAGCGGAGGGCTCGCCTTGCTGGGCGATGACCTCTTTGAGCGAAGCAGACGCAAAGAGCGCCCGTACGGGATCATTTTTGGGCACGAAGTCGCCCAGCTCGAGGTCCGGCTTGAGGTTCTTTCCCGTCGCGAACTCGAGCTCGGCACGGTCGGTGTCGCCCGCCGCAAACGCCCGCAGGCCGAAGTGACGGTGGTAGTCCGCCGCGAGGCTGCGGTTGACCTTGGTGCGCACACAGCTGAGCAGTTCCTCGGCTTCGTTCACGGCGGTGCCGAAGGCGGGACCGCCCCAGACCGAGTGGCTAAGGGCCAAACGCTCCGTCAGATGCTTTGAAAGGACGATCTTGGGGCACTCGGCCAGTGCAGCAGCCGGCCACGAAAGCAGCAGGCTAAGCAGGATCGGTCGCAAGGGGTTCATCCGCCGCACAATAGTCAGTCTCGCGGGGCCTCGTCCAGCTTCCTGCGCCACCAGTCGAGTCGCTCGGCGATGGTCTTCTCGACACCGTATGGACCGGGCTCGTAGTACCGCCTGCCAACAAGCGGATCGGGGAGGTATTGCTGGCGCGCAATCCGGTGTTCTGCAGTGTGCGGATTGATGTAGTCCTGGCTTCCCGGGGGAGGACTGCTGCGCAGGTGGGGCGGAACGGGAAGTGCGCCATGTCGACGGACGTCTGCGATGGCGGCGTCGATTGCTTTGTAGGACGCATTGGATTTGGGACAGGTGGCCAGCCAGGTGACGGCTTGTGAGAGCACAATTCGACCCTCGGGCAGTCCGATGAAGCGCACCGCATCAGCGGCAGCCGTGGCGACACTCAGCGCTCGAGGGTCGGCATTGCCGACGTCCTCGGATGCGAAAATCACGAGTCGACGAGCGATGTAGACCGGGTCCTCTCCGCCAGCAATCATGCGAGCCAGCCAGTACACCGCTGCATCGGGGTCGCTGCCGCGCATGCTCTTGATCAATGCGCTGACGACGTCGAAGTGATCGGCGCCATCGTGGTCATGCCGGATGTCGCTGCGCGAGAGCACCTCGGCTGCCCGCTCCATGTCGATCACGTCGTCTGGGGCGGCACTGTCGACGAGTCGCTCGAGAGCGGTCAGCGCCCGCCGTCCGTCCCCGGCTGCCGCTCGGGCCAGTGCAGAGAGCACATCGGGCTCGATCACTGGATGGGTCCCGCCAAAGCCGCGCTCGTCGGACAGTGCGCGCTCAAGCAGCTGCAGCGAGTCCTCTGGCTTCAGTGCCTCGAGCTGCACCACCACAAGACGGGATCGCAGCGCCTTGTTCAGCTGAAAGCTCGGGTTCTCGGTGGTGGCGCCGATGAGCACGATGGAACCGCTCTCGACGTGGGGCAGCAGCGCATCTTGTTGAGACTTGTTCCACCGATGAATCTCGTCGACGAACAGCACGGTGCTGCGTCCGTCGATGCGGCGTGCATCTTTTGCTCCGGCGAGCACCCCGCGCAGCTCCTTCACCCCGTCGAGCACCGCCGACAGCTGAACAAAGCGGCCCTCGAACTGTGCCGCCATGCAGCGGGCGATGGTCGTCTTGCCGCAACCTGGCGGGCCCCACACCACCAGCGAGCGCAGCGGGCCTGATGGCAGCGCATCGCGAGCTTGGCCGACCACCTCGTCGAGGGTGCGTGGGCGCATGCGATCGGCCAAAGGTGCCGTCATGAGCCGTCTCCCAGGGTGGCGAGCAACGGCGGGTCTTCGAGCAATCTGGCGCAGCCCCGTACGACGGCGTGATCGGGTTGCTCGGCCAGCAGAATGGGCAGGGTGGTGGTCTCGCGCAGCACGTGGTCGAGGTGCGTGAGCTGAGCTGCGCCTCCGCACAAGATGAGCCCTCGATCGTGGATGTCGGCGGCCAGCTCTGGGGCGGTGGCTTGAAGCGTTGCTGTGATCACATCGCGGACGATGATGACCGAGTGGGCCAGAGCCGCCGCCATGTCGTCGGTGTTCACCTCGGCTTCCCGTGGGCGTCTATTCGACAGATGGCGTCCACGCACCGTCATGGAAGTCCGCTTGGGGGATTGCACGGCGCACCCGATGCGGCGCTTCACCTTCTCGGCGGTCCTCTGTCCGATGGCGATGTGGTGGGTGCGTGCAAGCCACTGCACAATCGCCTCGTCCATCGCGTCGCCGCCAACGGGACTCCAGGCATGCTCGACAACCCCTCCGGCCGAGAGCACCGTCACCTCGGTATGGCCCGCACCACAGTCCACGAGGATGCTGCCGACCGGCTGGGCGACGGGCAGCTCGACGCCGACGGCCGCGGCCATGCAGGTGGCCACGAGGGTGACCTCCCGGGCTCCAGCGGCTCGAGCGGATTCCATCACGGCGCGGCGCTCGACCTCGGCGATCTGCAATGGCACCGAAATCAAGACGCGCGGGCCGCGCAGCCATGAACCGCCGGCCTGCTTCAGCAACACCCGCAGCAACTTCTCAGTGCCGTCGAAATCGGTGATCACACTGCCTTGAATTGGGCGGATGACCGAGACGCCCTGGGGCGCCCGGTCTTGCATCTCAAGCGCTTCGTTTCCGAACGCCGCTAGGCTGCGGCCCTTGTGCAGGGCGATGGCGGTCGGCTCGTCGAGCAGCAGACCGGCCGCATTGGCGATTCGAGTGCGGGCTGTTCCCAGATCGACGGCGAGGTCAGCGCTGCCACTGGAGAGCAATTAGTGCCCGGTGCCGGCCTGAGCCGCCGCGGCGGCCTCTTCTTCGAGCCGCTTCTTTTCGGCGTTCTTGTGGAAGCCACGGGTGTTGTCGACCACGACGAGCGGCTTGCCGATCATGCCCTCGTAGTCCAAAGCGATGGACTTGAGAGGCTTTTCGGTGGGCTCGTGGATGATCCAGCGCTCGCCCTTCAGGTCGTAGGCTGCAATCTCGTTGCGGCCATTGCTCTGGACCAGATGCTCGAGGCGCGAGATGTCGCTCCACATGAGCTGCTTGGTGACCGGACCCGAGCGGTACTGCGTGATATAGCGCACCGATTTCGTGGGCTGATCGACCTGCACAAAGCTGTCCAGCGGCTGCTGAAGCACCATGAAGAAGGTGCCAGCACCGATGACGGCCATCAACGCGATGGTTCCGAGCAGAAGGAGTGGTCCACCCCAACCTGCCGCCGGCTTCTCGTCGAAGTCGTGGAAGCAATCTTTGCAGCGCGATGCAGAGGTCGGGACCTCAGCGCCGCAAGAAGGACAGTCTTTCATTGAAGCCACGTTCTCTCCGTGTCGCCAGATGCGTGCGGGACCAGCTGCAATTCACCTCGTAGGGCACTGTTGTCAAGGTATCTGACCGTCCTTTCACCGCTCGTGACAACCCACATGGTGACGGAAGGCGGGTCGGTGACTATCGTATGCAGAGGAGGTCGCATCGCCGTGAATCCAGTCACCCAGGCCCTCGCCAGTCTTGCTTCATTGCCCGTTGGTGCCGTTGCCCACACCGTTCACGGGTGGATGACCGGCAAGACGGCATTGCTCACCGTCGAGATCAAACGCCTGCCCGATGCCATGTCTCGGGCGAAGTTCAACCGCGGTCTTCGCGCCGCTGCTGCCGACCCGAACGTCGCCGGCGTGGTCATGCAGATGGAGTCCGCTCCCGGCAGCTGGGCGGCCTGCCACGACCTGCGCGAGAGCATCAGACTTCTGCGTGCAGCAGGCACGGTGGTGTACGCGACCCTCGAGCAGCCTTCGAATGCCTTGGTGTGGATTGCGTCTGCAGCCGACCGGGTCTTCCTCGTGCCGACCGGCGAGCTGTTGTTGGTCGGACTCGGTGCCGAGCTCACCTTCTTTGGGCGTGCTCTCGACGCCATTGGTGTGGCGCCAGACTTCGAGGCGGCGGGAGCCTACAAGTCTTTTGGCGAGCCCTACACGCGCTCATTTGCCTCCAAGGCAAACCAAGAAGCGATCGGGACTTTGATCGACGATCTGCACGACCAGCTGGTCAGGGGCATCGCAGAAGGACGCAATATCGAGGTCTCTGCAGTCGAAGACTTGCTGGCCAATGCGCCCATTGCGCCGGTCGACGCGCTCGAGCTTGGGCTGATCGATCAGGTGGCTTATGCCGACGAGATCGAAGAGTGGATTGAAGAACACCACGGCAAGAGCTCGCATCTTGTTGAGTTCGAGGGGTGGGCCCGCCGGGCCGCAGCTCTCGACGCTGTCGATCACTGGGGCTCTTCAAAGGGCGTCATCCACGTGCTTCACCTCGATGGCCCTATTGTCATGGATTCGCAGAACTCTGCCGGCGCCAACATTCGCGCCAAACGTGTGGTCAAGATGCTCAAGGACCTGCGCGAAGACGACGACGTCAAGGCTGTCGTGTTGCACGTCAACAGTCCCGGCGGCAGCGCTCTGGCCAGTGACTTGATGTGGCGCGAGGTCGACCTTCTGGCGAAAGAGAAGCCAGTCGTCGCCTGCTACGAAGACGTCTCGGCGAGTGGCGGCGTCTATTTGGCCGCTCCAGCCACCGAGATCGTCGCTCGTCCGACGACACTGACAGGTTCGATTGGTGTATTCGGCGGCAAGCTGGTCATGGGTCAGGGCATGCGCAAGGTCGGTGTG
>CAYYHT010000618.1:0-4917 GCA_964471355.1 uncultured Enterobacteriaceae bacterium | reverse complement strand
CCTTGTACAAGATGTCTATACTGGAAAGCTACACGACAACTATCTTGAAACGATTATAATTAGTTATTAGGTCCACATGATACTCATACAGTGGCCCGTATTTAATTGATTAATTTGATGCAGGGATCCAAAAAAAAAGGAAGGTTGGAAATAACTCTCACGCAACGGCTCAGGGTTTGCACACGCTTCGCACGACAGCAGAACTCGAAAACGCATGCGCATGGCGGTCCGGCCCGCATCGATACAGTGGCTGCCCTCCATTCGCAGCGCGATCACCCGATTTTGCGACGGCCGTGGCGTCACCGCCGGGGCAGTGCCCTCGTTTCGGGTGCTGCTGTCGTTGAATGTGTCGAACTCGGCAAACTCGGACCCGGGCATGACCGACTGCATCTGCAGCAACAGCAGCTGCCGCAGACCGGCTTCGTCGAAGCCAAGCTCGTCAGACACCTGCCACGCGCGAATCTCGGCCAGTGACAGGCCCGAGTCTTTGGCCATGCGAATCAGGCGAAGTCGCTCCACATCTGACTCGAGGTACAAGCGATAGCCAGCACTCGAGCGCATGGGCTGTGGAATGAGTCCCTCTCGCTCATAGAAGCGCACGGTGCTGCGCTTGACTTGGGCGAGCTCACAGAGCCCGCTGATGGTGAGCCTACGTTCGGACACGGCATCCTTCACAGGGAAGTTCCCTCAATCAAGTATGAGGGGTCCGCAAGACAACCCACGGCTGGCCAGTCAGCGTTTCGGCTATACACCCGCTAGTCCCCACGTTTTCCAGAGAATTACAGTGCAATGACTGCAGGCCGGCACTGTGGGTGCCACGTTGTGCACTCGTTAGCGTGGGGGTCTGGAGGCACCGTGGCCGAATTTGCGTACGAGAAGTCCTTTCCTCTTGGCGAGGACACCACCCGCTACCGCCACCTTGGCAGCGAAGGCGTGCGCGTCGAGCAGGTCGGCGAGCACCAGTTGCTGATGGTCGAGCCGTCGGCACTGACCCGGCTGGCCACCGAAGCCATGCACGACGTGTCCTTCTTTCTGCGTACGGAACACCAACAGAGCGTGGCCCGCATTCTCAGCGATCCCGAAGCCACCGACAACGATCGCTTTGTCGCTCGCACACTGCTCAAGAACTCGGTCATCGCCAGCAAGGGCGTGCTGCCGGTCTGCCAGGACACCGGCACCGCGATCGTCGTCGGCAAGAAGGGGCAGTTCGTCATGACCGGCGGTGGCGACGAGAAAGCCTTGAGCCGAGGCATCTGGGACGCCTACCAAGACAACAACCTGCGCTACAGCCAGGTCGTGCCGCTGACCATGTACAGCGAAAAGAACAGCGGCAACAACCTGCCGGCCCAGATCGACGTGTACGCCACCGACGGTCAGTCGTACAACTTCCTGTTCCTCGCCAAGGGCGGCGGCTCGGCCAACAAGACCTACCTGTTCCAAAAGACCAAGGCCCTGCTCAATCCGACCTCGCTCGTGGAGTTTCTGGTCGCCAAGATGCGTACATTGGGCACCGCAGCCTGTCCGCCCTACCACGTGGCCTTTGTGGTGGGCGGCACCAGTGCCGAGACCAACCTCAAGATGGTCAAGCTGGCCAGCGCCAAGTACCTCGACAGCCTGCCCACCAGCGGCAGCGAAGGCGGCCGGGCCTTCCGCGACGTCGAGCTTGAAGCCACCCTGCTTCAAGAGGCCTGGAAGACGGGCATCGGCGCGCAGTTCGGCGGAAAGTACTTCGCCCACGACGTGCGCGTGATCCGCCTGCCACGGCACGGAGCCAGCTGTCCGGTCGGCATGGGCGTCAGCTGCTCGGCCGACCGCAACATCAAGGCGCGCATCGACAAGGACGGCGTGTGGCTCGAGGAGATGGAGCGACAGCCCGAGAACCTGCTGATCGAAGCTGACGCGCCGGATACCGAAGCGGTGAGCATCAACATCGATCAGCCCATGGACGCGATTCGCGCCGAGCTGAGCCGGCATCCGGTCACGACCCGCGTCTCGCTGACCGGCACGCTGATCGTCGCCCGCGACATCGCCCACGCCCGCATGAAGGACATGCTCGACAGCGGAAAGGGACTGCCGGACTACATCAAAGAGCATCCGGTCTATTACGCCGGTCCCGCCAAGAAGCCGGACGGCATGCCCTCGGGCTCGTTCGGACCCACAACGGCACAGCGCATGGACCCGTATGTGGCGCCGTTCCAGGCGGCCGGAGGCTCACTCGTCATCCTCGCCAAGGGCAACCGTGGGCAGATGGTGACCGACGCCTGCCAGAAGTACGGCGGCTTCTACCTGGGCTCCATCGGCGGACCTGCCGCACTGCTGGCCGCCGAGAGCATCAAGTCGGTCGAGGTGCTCGACTTCCCCGAGCTGGGCATGGAGGCGGTCTGGAAGATCAAGGTCGAGAACTTCCCCGCGTTCATCCTCATCGACGACAAGGGCAACGACTTCTTTCAGCAGCTGTGACTATGGGGGGGCCGGACGACTGCCCGCCTCGACAAACTGCCCAATGATGTCTCGGGACCCGACCTCGGGCAGCTCGAGCTGCAGTGGAGCGTCAGCGGCGAGTCCCGGCACGGTCAGGGTGACGGTCGCCTCGTGCGCAGTCACTGCGGTGGGAGTGATGCCGTCGACGGTGTAGTGGGTCGGGGTTTCGGCCCCCTCGCCCCACCAGCGAGTCGGCCAATGGACGTCACTCAGGAAGGGTTCGATGATGGCGGGCGGAACGCGAAGTTCGAGCTCGACCTGGTCATCGCCGGTGCGGGTCGCAAAGACCTGGGCACGGGGACACTCCAGCACCTCGAGCTGTGCCTCATCCCACGCTGTGAAGTGCAGCAGGTCGTAGCCAGGAGCGTTGCCAGGTGCCGGCCATAGCGGCGTCGGACCGACATTGACAAAGCAGCTCTGCACCAGCCCGTACGTGTCCTGGGTGACGTTCGGAACCCGAAGCTTCACTGGAAAGAACGCATTGATCGCGGACTGCAGGGCCATCGGGTTGAAGCCGGCGCCCACAAAGCCCTGTTGGGACCCACCGAACCAGCTGTCGAGACGCCCAGTCCCCGTTGCCAGCGTGTAGTCCAGCTTGCGGCGGTCGTCGTAGATCAAGGGGTTGTCGGTCTGGTCCACCGTCAGCTCTGCGATGGACTTGGGTGATGGACCGAAGTCGACCAGCTGCGACACCGACACCACCTTGCGACGGACCTCGTTCTCGGTCACCACGTCGCCAAAGATCTGAAAGCCGATGAGCTGCCCCTGTTCCGGCACAAAACCAAACCCGGCTTGCAGGTCGGCAAAGGGAATCTCGAGGTACAGGCCGGGTCCATCGGCCTGCGCCTGGGCAAAGAGCCCATCCGGGTCCGCTTCGTATGCCGGGCGCACAAAGGTCACGGTCGCACACGGCACCTGCACTCCGCGGCCCCCGTCTAGGGCCTGGGCGATGCGCTCGCTGGCCAGCGCCGCACACTGGTCTGACGACTCGTCGATGTACGGACTGCACCCTGCGCACAGCCACATCAGTCCGAGGGCGGGCAGCGTTGAGCGGGACAGCGGGGACAAAATCTAAGAAACCTCAGGCGCCATGTAATCAAGAGCGGAGTGCTCTGTCTTTGGGGGTGAACCCAAAACAGGACGTACACCATGTTCCGCACCTTCGCCTTGATCGCCCTCTCCGCCCTCGTCGCCTGTACCCCCCAGGAAGAGGAGCTCGTCGACACCGCCGACACCACCACCGAAGACCCGGTCGACGACCCGGAGATGGAAGCCCTGCAGCAGGTCGCAGACGACATCGCCGACGTTCGCACCGGCATGGCAGACGTGTTCCTCTCGGGCGCGCAGGTCACCTACATCCGGCCACGGATGGGCGACGACGACCCCGCAGCCTTCTGGGTACAGGCCACCAAAGAAGGCCCCGCGCTGTACGTCGAGATCGACGCCACGACGCTGTCCCCCGCGCCCCAGGTCGGGGACACCATCGAGCTCACTCCGACGCAGATCAACATCGACGGGGACCACCCCATCGTCACCGAGCTGACGGACTGGAAGGTGCTGGGCTCGGGCACAGTGGACCACTTGGTGCAGGACCTGACCGAGACCGAGAAGACCTGGACGAACCGCGACGACTATGTCGATGAGCTGGTCATCATCCAAGGCGATCTGTGGAGCAGCTTCAATTCATCTGGAGACGGCTTCAGCGCCTCGTACTACAGAAGCACCAACGTAATGGGCATCGCCGTGTTCTTCCGCGCCACCGACGAGCTCGTCGACGAGCTGGGCCTGGAGATCGACTGCAGCCTGACCACCGGACCCACTCCGCTGTGGGTCCGCAACGACTGGATTTTCTACACCGCCTGGAATGCCAGCGAAATCAGCCAGGTCAGCTGCCCCAGCGAGTAGCGAAACCCGACACATTCACCGCGGGGAGCATGTCGGCGTAGACTGCCGACATGCTCGTCCTGCTTTCGTTGTTTGCCTCGCTCGCAACTGCTGAATCTCACACAGAGATCTGCTTCCCTTCCGGGCTGTCGGTCGCCTTCGAAGAGACCCACCATCGGCCGCTGGTGGCCATCGCGACGACCATTACCGGTGGCAGCGGCGTCGAGAAGGCCGATGAGATCGGAGCCGCACACCTGGCAGAACACCTGTGGTTCCGCTCGCCGCGCCGCTCTCAGCCGACCGTCGATGCACTGCTGGCCGATCTCGGTGCCTCTGCCAATGCATTCACCGACCGCGACACGACGATGTACATCTCGGTGGCCCACCGGCGAGCCATCCGCTCCCTTCTGGCACTCGAAGGCGAGCGCCTGAGCGACCCCTTCGGCGCCATCGATGAAGCGGCTTTCGCAGCCGAGCGGCAGATCGTGCAGCAAGAGATTCTGCAGCGAACCGACGGCACCAACAGCCTGCTCAGTGCGAGCCTTCAGCAGC
>CAYYHT010000617.1:0-4949 GCA_964471355.1 uncultured Enterobacteriaceae bacterium | reverse complement strand
CGACGTGACCGATGGTTCCGATGTTGACGTGCGGCTTAGTGCGCTCGAATTTTTCTCTGGCCATGGAACTGCTCCAGAAGGTTCCGCCGCTCGTTTGGCGACGATTGCCCGAGGCGGTTTAAAGCCACGAACAAAGGGGGTTTTCAATTGACCATCGGGCTGTGATGCGGGGCGCCACAGTTTTCCAGTAGGTCGGACCAGCGGCTAGTAGCTGTTCCGCAGGGTGATGGCAAGGGCAGAAAGCAGATCCGGCACGATCATTGCCGGCGGTTCTCGGGGTTGTGCCCGGCCACCGTGTGAAAGTGGCAGACAAGGAACGAAGAAGCCCCCGCCGAAGCGAGGGCTCAACTTGGGTTCTAGGTCGACACGCGCTCCAAGAAGGAGCGCAGACTGCCTAGGACTACCAGCGGAAGTGCGAGAAGGCCTTGTTGGCCTCTGCCATGCGCTGAACGTCGTCTTTCTTCTTGATGGCGCCGCCACGCATGTGGCTGGCTTCGATGAGCTCGTTGGCCAACTTCTCGCGCATGGTGCGGCCGGACCGCTTGCGGGCAAAGTTGATGACCCAGCGCATGCCGAGTGCAGTACGCCTCTCGGGACGGACTTCAATCGGCACCTGGTAGGTCGAACCACCGACGCGTCGGCTCTTGACCTCAACCATCGGCTCTACGTTTTGGATGGCCTTGTGAAACACACCGACGGGATCCTCGCGGGTCCGCTCGTTGATGATGTCGAATGCACCGTAGACAATCTTCTCTGCGACGGCTTTCTTGCCGTCACGCATCACACAGTTGGTGAAACGGGCGACCAGAAGGTCACCGTACCGGGGATCGGGCAGCGGCACGCGCTTGGGAACGTCTCCACGACGAGGCATCTTCTGCTCCTACTTCTTGGGGCGCTTGGCGCCGTACTTAGAACGGCCCTGCATACGAGTTGAGACGCCCTGGCTATCCAGGGTGCCGCGGATGATGTGGTAGCGAACACCAGGAAGGTCCTTCACTCGGCCACCACGCACGAGCACGCTGTTGTGCTCTTGCAGGTTGTGGCCCTCACCCGGGATGTAGGCGGTGACCTCGATTCCGTTGGTGAGACGCACGCGGGCCACCTTGCGAAGCGCGGAGTTCGGCTTCTTGGGGGTGGTTGCGTACACGCGGGTGCAGACTCCCCGCTTTTGCGGGTTGCCCTTGAGCGCAGGCGCTGAGCTTTTGCTCTTGACGCGCTTGCGGCCCTTGCGGACGAGCTGATTGATGGTCGGCATTGAGAATGACTCTTGTTGAATGCGTTGTGGACCGAGAGGTCCAGGCCGGCGCTTGGTATGCAAGCGCCGTACTGATGTCAAGGGCTGGCTTTACTTGGCGAGAGCCAGTTCGTCAGCGCCGGACTTGTCCTTGAAGGACATGCCCAGCTTCTTGTAGGCAGCGAAACCGGTACCTGCCGGAATCAGGCGACCCATGATCACGTTCTCCTTGCAACCGCGCAACTCGTCGACGGCGCCCTTCATGGCCGCCTCGGTGAGCACTCGGGTGGTCTCCTGGAAGGAGGCCGCGGAGAGGAACGAGTCCGTCGACAAGCTGGCCTTGGTGATGCCCAGCAGCAGCGGCTGGGCCTTGGACGGCATGCCGCCCATGGCGATGATCTGGTTGTTGACCGTCTCGAAGCGGAAGCTGTCAACCACCTCGTCGACCAAGAAGTCGGTGTCACCGACGTCGCGAATCTGAACGCGACGCAGCATCTGCCGCACGATGACTTCGATGTGCTTGTCGTTGATCTTGACGCCTTGGAGTCGGTAGACCTCCTGAATTTCGTCGACCAGGTAGCGCGCAAGCGCCCCTTCGCCCTTGATTTTCAGAATGTCATGCGGATTCGCGGCTCCGTCCATCAGAGCTTCACCGGCGCGGATGTAGTCACCCTCGTTGACGGTAATGTTCTTGCCCTTGGGAATCAGGTATTCCTCGGGATCGCCCTCTTCGGGTGTGACCACGATGCGGCGCTTGCCCTTCGTGTCCTTGCCGAACGAAATCGTTCCGTCGAGCTCGGCGATGATGGCGACTTCCTTGGGCTTACGAGCCTCGAAGAGTTCGGCAACACGCGGCAGGCCGCCGGTGATGTCCTTGGTCTTTGTGGTCTCACGCGGAATCTTAGCCAGTACGTCGGCGACGAAGATGTCTCCTCCGTCCTGAATCATGATGTAGGCGCTTGTCGGCAGGAAGTAGCGATTCTGCCCCTTGCCTGCCTCGTCTGTCAGGGTGATGCGCGGCTTGAGGTCAGTGTCCTTGAAGTCGGTGACGATCATGCGAGCCAGGCCCGTCATGTCGATCTCTTCCTTGATGGACTTGCCTTCCTGCAGGTCTTCGAACTTTGCAGTGCCGTTGGCCGTGGCCAGAATGGGCAAGTTGAAGGGGTCCCACTTGGCGACACGCATCTTGGCCGCAGCCTTCTGGCCATCCTTGACCAGCAGCTCGGCGCCATAGGGCACCGCGTAGCGCTCACGCTCACGACCCTTCGCGTCTTGCACCGTCACTTCGCCGTTGCGGGACATCGCAATGATGCTTCCGTCACGGTTGACGGCCGTGGTCAACGCGTCGCTGTAGCGAATCACGCCGCTGGTGCGAAGCTCGTGGTAGCTCTGCGCCACCGTGGACGACGCCGCACCACCAATGTGGAAGGTACGCATGGTCAGCTGGGTGCCGGGCTCGCCGATGGACTGCGCAGCGATGACGCCGACGGCCTCACCGATGTTGACCATCATGCCGCGAGCCAAGTCGCGCCCGTAGCACATGCCGCACACACCCCAGCGCATCTCACAAGAGAGCACCGAACGAATGCGAACCGTCTCGACGCCGGCCTGAACGACCTTGTCGACAGCGTGCTCCTCGAGCATCTCGCCACGGCGAACGAGGATTTCGTCGCTGTAGGGGTCGAGAATATCTTCGGCCGCGGTGCGACCGAGGATGCGCTCACCGAGGTGCTCAATGACCTCGCCACCCTCGATGAGAGAGTTGATCGCCATGCCATCAGGTGTGCCGCAGTCGACGGCCGTGATGATGGTGTCCTGGACGACATCAACCAGACGACGGGTCAGGTAGCCCGAGTTCGCCGTCTTAAGTGCGGTATCGGCTAGACCCTTTCGGGCGCCGTGCGTGGAGATGAAGTACTCGAGAACCGAGAGTCCCTCGCGGAAGTTCGCGGTGATCGGGTTCTCGATGATCTCGCCTGAGGGCTTGGCCATCAGACCGCGCATGCCAGCGAGCTGGCGAATCTGCGTGGCCGAACCACGAGCTCCCGAGTCCTGCATCATGAAGATGCTGTTGAAGCTGGGCTGCTCGACCTTGGTGCCGTCTTGCAGGGTGATGATCTCGGACGAGATGTTCTTGATCAGGGCGTCAGAGATGTCAGTGGTCACCTTGGACCAGATGTCGACGACCTTGTTGTACTTCTCGCGGGGAGTGATCAGACCCTCGTTGTACTGGGTCTCGGTCTCACGAACGGCCTCGAGGGCCTCTTCGATGATGTCCTGCTTGTTCTTCGGAATCTCCATGTCATCAATGCAGATGGAGATGCCCGACGCCGCAGCCATGCGGAAACCAAGGCGCATCAGGCCGTCCGCCAACAGCACGGTCTTCTTGGGACCGGCGAGTCGGTAGCAGCGGTCGATGAGCTCGCCGAGTGCCTTCTTGGACATGGCGCGATCGACCAGCGAGAACGGCAGTTCCGAAGGAACGATGCTGTAGAACATCACGCGGCCCACGGTCGTGGTGATGAGCTCACCACGAGCCTCGACCACGTTCTCGTCGTGGTCGCTGGCCCACACGGGCACGGCGCCTTCCATGCCGAAGAAGCCCGCTGGGGCCACGACCATGGTCAGGGTGTCCTTGTACTGATCGCGCAGCTGGTTGACCGCGGTCTTGAGCTGAGCCAACCGTCGGCTGATGTTGAGGCGCGCATCGATGAGCGGCTCATCGCCATTCATGGTCACAATGGGATGCACGGTGGCGACAACGCGGTTGGCGCCTCGAATCTCGGGAAGCTCGTAGATGAAGACGTTGAGGCCGTCGATCTCTTCTTCGCGAAGTTCGGTTCCCTTGGGGAACTGTCCGTGTGTGCCTACGTGACCCTTGACGCCGCCAGTGTGCTGCGAGGCTAGGTAGACTTGGTGGTCGCCGGCAGCAGCGCCGACTCCGCCAGCGCGGGCTTTGTAGGACTTGCCGCCCTTGCCCGATGGCTGATCGATGCGACCGAGGTCGAAGAACACCGCGGCATCTTCGTCAGCTGGGGCGTCGAATGAACGGCCCTCAGCTGCGACCACTGCATAGGCGTTGCCACCAAGCGCAGCGAACTCGCCGAGCCTAATCACACCACCGTCGTCGACCAGGCGGTCCACTCCGGCGCGGTGTACGTGCCAGACTTCCGTGCGGTCTGCGACATCGACGCCGACCAACAGGTGGGCGTCCAGAAGGGCTTCGAGGTTCTCGAGGAGACGCTTCTCGAGCGGCCGGCTCGGCATGCGCACCTGAATTTGGGCGTGCAGCTCAACCTCGCCACTGTCGTAGGCGCGCTCGACCTCTTCTGGGCTGGAGAAGACGCGGCCTGCGCCGTTTGCTCCTGCCTTTTCGCGGGTTATGTAGTAGGAACCCAGCACGACGTCCTGAGACGGCTGAATGATCGGACGTCCCGATGCGGGGCTCAGGATGTTGTTGGTCGACATCATGAGCACGCGGCACTCGATCTGCGCTTCGATGGACAGCGGCACGTGAACGGCCATCTGGTCACCGTCGAAGTCCGCGTTGAACGCGGTGCAGACGAGCGGGTGCAGGCGCAGTGCGCGTCCTTCGATGAGGACGGGCTCGAATGCCTGAATGCCGAGGCGGTGAAGAGTCGGAGCGCGGTTGAGCATCACAGGATGCTCGCGAATCACGTCCTCGAGGATGTCCCAGACTTCCTCTTCTTCCTTC
>CAYYHT010000616.1:0-4961 GCA_964471355.1 uncultured Enterobacteriaceae bacterium | reverse complement strand
CCCTGCCCGCTTGCTGCATGGCCGGCAAGCACAGGTCCATCAGCCGCATGGGGGCGATGAGGTTCACCTGCAGCTGTCGTGAGCCCGTCATCCAGCCGCTGCCAGCGATGGTGCGCAGCGTGAACACTCCAGCACAGTTCACCAGCACATCGACGGGGCCGTCTCGCTCGACGTGGCGCACCAAAGCCTCCAAGCTCTCAATGTCCGACAAGTCATGCACGTGGCACACGACGTCCCCGCCAACCGCCACCTGTGTCTCGCGAAGCCCGCTCTCGCTGATGTCGACCAGGGCCAGGCGAGCGTTCGGCCACCGCTTGCGGAACGCGACGGCAATGGCACGCCCAATGGCTCCTCCGGCTCCGGTCAACAAGACATTGGTCGCTTCAAGTGTTCGCGTCATGGCAACTCCATTCAGAGATAATGTTATCTCTGTCTGCGAGATAACACTATCTCCGACTGACGCCAGCAGCAGCGACCGGGGAGCCTACGTCCGCGGGACGGTGCCCGGAGCCTGGGAGGTCGCGGTGGCCCTGTGGGTCTGGCTCACCCACTCAAAGCGGGTCGTGCTCGGCGACGCAGGTGACGCCGTCGCAGACTTGGCGTTCATGGCCGGACTGATGGCTCGGGGCGAGCTCGTGGCGGTGATTGACCGGCGCTATGCCCTGCAGCACATCCAAGACGCCCACCGGTACGTGCAGACGGGTCACAAGCAGGGACACGTGGTCATCGAAGTGACCTGACGGCCGGTGGTGACGTTCGGCGGTCGGGGTGTTCGGTGCCGTCGCAGTCATGGGACAGACGGGGCTACCCTCATGGCCATCATGGAGTTTTATCGCCGATGAATTGTCACCACGTCTTGCTCATTGTCGCCCTCGCCCTGTCTGGGTGCGACCCAGACCCAGAATCGGACACCGATACAGGCGAAGGGGGTGATGACACGAATGAGGAGGTTGGCGGTACCTATATCGACGACTTCATGGATGAATCCACGATCGATCCATCCCGGTCCACCGGACTCATGCGGGACGGCTGGCTGGTGGGAACGCCGGCCTTTCAGCTGTCCTCTGCCGGCGATGGAGTGGACGGTACCTGGGTCGCGGCGGGCGATGAGTCGCTTCCGAACCCGGTGTACGCCTTCACGACTGGCACCATCGAGTCGGGGTCGGTATCGACGCCCGGCGACATCCGAATCATGGCCACCGAAGGCTTCACGGTGGCCGCCGGCGCTTCGTTCTTTGCCGCCGGCGCCCTCTCGATCGTGTCCGAAGGGCCCATTGACCTGTGCGGGGCGGTAAACGCCGGCGGCATCATCTCAATTGAGCAGCTGTCGTCTGATCCGGTGCGCATCGGCTGTGGTGCATCAAGCCGCGTGAACAACATCCCGAACGGCGGTATCGACGGAAGTGTCTTCGTGCTCTCTCGCGGACCCGTTGTGCTCGATGGCGGAGACATCGTCACTCTGACCTCTCCCCCTGGTGCATTGTCTTCGGTGACCATCGCGTCGGATTCCGATGTGACGCTATCGGGAGGCGCATTTGTGTCAGCCGGTGCCGGGGTCGCCCTGCGCATCTACACAAAGGGCGGGCTGTTCGCCTCTGAAGGCACCTATGCGGAGTCTGGAGGCGCGGGCACGGGGACTCGCGGTGGCGAGCTCGACGTGAGGTTGCAAGGAGACTTTACGATGGACTCGGCCGGGCTGTACGCCAATGACGGCGGATCCGTCGCTGTCACGCTCGCCGGATTGGCTCACTTCAGCAACTCGGCGGTCGTACACGCAACCGGCTTCGGCGCGCTCCAGAGCAGCCTAGAGTTCACCGCTGGCAGCGTCGACCTCGAGCTGTACAGCGGCCTGTACACGGTGCCGGATGCGACCCCACTGACGGTTCGAACCGAGGGCGACATGCTCATGCGGGTCGGTGCAGGCCTCTACGCGGCCGATGCGGCCTGCGGTGACGGAGGCCAGATCACGCTTGAAGTGGGCGGTGACCTGAACGTGAGTGACGACAGCGAGATGTACGCCGGCCACGGCAGCTGCACAGGCGTGGGGGGCACCGTGACGGCAGAGGTCGCCGGGACCATCACCACGCCCAGCGGCGGCATCGTCGCTGGCGATGACGGTGACGGTGACGGGGAAATACGCAAGCTCCGGTCCTGAATTCGGGCTCGTCCGTCTCGGTGGACGCCACCGTATCCTGGGCCACCGAGTCGGTCGTCGTCAGCGCGCCACGCGATGAAGGAGCCGGCTTCGCAGTCAAGAGCGTCACCATCGGCGAGCTCGGGCGCTTCCCAGAGCGCACGGTGGTCGAGCTGTCCGCGGACGGCACAGACGAGGGCTTCGTACCGGTCCCGCTGGCACAGCCCATGACGCTGACCGACCAATGGCGGTGGCGCGTGCGCTTCACCGATGACTTGCTCGACGCGGGCTCCCTCGATCAGATCGAGGTCAGCTGGTAGCCGTCAGTGCTTGGCCACCCTGACGACGTCACAACCCCAGCTTCTTGATGCGGCTGCGCAGAGTGCTCGGCTTCAACCCCAACATGCTTGCAGCACCGCTGTCGCCGTAGATCCGTCCATCGCATGCCGCCAACGCGGCCGCTGTATTGCGCCGGATCAGAGCATCGATTTCGGCCTCCGTGAGAACTCGCCCCTCAGCGGGTTGCGACCGGGTGGCCACCTCACGCCCCGCAGGAGTGCCGAGCTCGACGCGGGCCCGTCCCTTCGGCCCTGCCAAGATGGCCGCCCGCTCGATGGCGTTCTGGAGCTCACGCACATTGCCGGGCCAGTCGTAGGCGACCAACTGCTCCATGTCCATCTGGGTCAGGTGCAGCAGCCGAGAGCCCAGCCGCTGCTCGGCCCGCTTGAGGAAGACGGAGGCGAGCTGCGGCACATCCCCGCGTCGGTCTCGCAGTGGCGGAACCGCGATCGGAAACACAGACAGTCGGTAGTACAGGTCCAAGCGAAACCGGCCCGCCTCGGCCTCGGCCTTGAGGTCGCGGTTCGTTGCGGCGATCACTCGAACATCGACCTTGTGGGTCTGGCTCTCGCCGACCCGCTCGAAGCTGCCCTCCTGAAGCACGCGCAGCAACTTGCCTTGAAGCGGCAGCGGAATCTCGCCCACCTCATCCAAAAATAGCGTTCCCCCATCGGCCAGCGCAAAGCGTCCAATTCGGTCTCGGACGGCCCCGGTAAATGCCCCCCGAACGTGCCCAAAGAACTCGCTCTCAAACAGCTCATTGGGAATGCTTGCGCAGTTGACGCGCACCATGGTTCGCGGCGCACGCCCGCTGCCCTCGTGGATAGCGCCAGCAATCAGCTCTTTGCCGACGCCAGACTCCCCCACAATCAGCACCGTCGCGGGAGTGTCGGCGACCATCTCGACTTGATGAAGGGTGCGCTCAAGCGCCGGACTGCTGCCCACAATGCCGCCGCGCTGGCGGGTGACCCGAACCTCTTCTTGCAGGTAGTCGCGCTCCCGCTGCAGCTGTAGACGCAGCTGCTGCGCCTCTTCAAACGCAGTCGCGGTAATCAGGGCGCCGCTGCAGTGGTCGGCGAACACCCGCATCCACGCCATCGCGTCTTCGTCCAGCAGCACCCGCGAGAACACGCCGAGCACACCCAGGACCTGCCCTCGAAACAGCAGGGGTTGCCCACCGAAGGACACGATGCGCTCGCGCTTCACCCAGTCCTTGTCGGCGATGTGTGGATCGGTCGCGGCGTCATTCACCACCACCGCGGTCTGGGTCTGGGCGATCTGGCCCACCTTGCGAGCGCGCAGCGGCATGCGCGAGTGAAAGCCGTCGAGCCTGGAACAGTCCGCGTCCTCCAGCGATGTGCCTTGACCGGCGACCAAGTGGAGGCAAGGGACCTCGCCCGGGCACTCCTTGGCCATGGGACAGCGGTGACAGATGTCGCCATCTCGAATCAACCAGATGCGAGCCAGGGCCACGTCTGCTTGGGCATTCAGGCCAGCGACAACGGTGGTCAACACCTGCTCGGTGGTCCGACCTTGGGTCACTTCCAAGGCCAGCCGCTGCAGTTCGGGAATGTTCATGGACCAATAATGCGCGAAATTTCGTGGACTACGGCGCGAAATTTCGCCCAGTCGCGAACTTTCGCGGCCCTTGCATTTGCCGCTGCCACAGCCAAACGGGGCAACAAGGGCTCATCAGCGCCTGTCATCGCAGCTGCTGAGCCTGGCACGGACGCTGCACTCTCCGGACATCCCCCCAACGGCCATCGGCCATCGGCCATCGGCCATCGAAACGAGCTCACAATGCGTTCAATCCTGTCTTCTCTTGGCCTCACCGTTGCAGCGACAAACAAGAGCTCCAACGACTACACTCGCAACGAATGGGACGATGAGGCCCGAGTGATTCTGTACCGAAGCCGGACGCAGCACGTGGTGATGATCGCCGCGATGGTGGCCGCGGGAATCGCCATCGCCTTGTGGATCAAACCCGACGAGTGGGCCATGGCCCGAAGCATCGCCGCGGGTGCCCTGGGCGGCTTCGCGGCCTACTACTGCCTGTTCATCAACTGGATTCTCGTCGCCGATTGGGGCTAGGCAGCAGCCGCGAGGGGACCACCGCCGGCAGAGCGAACGGTAGACTCCGGCCATGGTTCTCGCGCGTCTGATTCTGGCCCTTCCCCTCGTTGCTTGTGGTGGTAGTTCGACGACTCCGCAGACCACTGCGCCCGTGGATTGGACAGACAGTGCTCGGGCCGAAGCGCTAGACATCGGCTCGCAGATCCTGACCCGCCATGAGTGTCGGCGCTGCCATGTCATCGACGAGCTGCCGAAGGCCGAGCGGCACCTAGACTGCGTCGGCTGCCACACCTTCATCGACGGCCTCGACCCCGACGACGAGCTGTTCGCGCGCATTGCCAAGAAGAACGGCGAGGATGTGCTGCTGCGCTATCAGCACAACATCGAGCATCTGCTCGAGGTGCCAGACCTCACC
>CAYYHT010000615.1:0-4963 GCA_964471355.1 uncultured Enterobacteriaceae bacterium | reverse complement strand
AAGACCGTGCCGCTGCCCGCCGCTGGGTGCGCCGCCTTTGACAAGGGAGCGCCGGCCACATGCGCCAAGGGCCAGCAGCTGCGCTTTCGCCTGGACGCCAAGCACAGCGGAAAGCCGACGCTCAACTGGGCACAGAGCCGCTCCTGCACCAAAAAGAAGATGACCTGGACCTGGGTGTACCCGGGCGACAAGGTGACCTTCAACGTGCCGCTCAAGGGAGCCACTGTCAGCTCCGCCGACGCCATGGCAGCGACCATCGTGGCCTACGGACCCGGTCCCGCCGTGGCGACGATTACCGCCGACGTCGATGGCGTGCAGCTGGCCACCAAGACCCTTCGACGAGCACAGATGAGGCCGGGGGAGGTCTTTGAAGTCCCGTTCAGGACCCCGATTCGCCCCCTGAACAAGGCCGCGCGCTTCACCGTCAGCAACACCGTGGGAGAACGGCCGCTGTTGGTCCAGCAGTTGTCCCTCGAAGGACAGAGCGGCATCGAGCGTCTGCAGCGCTTGGTCGGAAAGCCTGGTGCGGCCGTGCAACCGGGTCCGGGTCCGGGTCCGGGTCCAAGACGAGGCGCCGAGCTGTTCACACTCGACAACGAGAACAGCGCGTTCAAGCTGCCCGCCCCCCTGCGAGACCGCGGCCTGACCAGGCGTGGCGGCAACGCCTCCCACGGCACCTTGAGCACCGGCGGAACGGGACTCATCCTGAACGGATCATCCAAGGGCGGCGGACGCATCTGCACCATGCCCTTGCCCTTCCGCGGCGACGTCAGCGTTGAAGTGGTGGGGGCCGTCACGGGTGTGCGCAGCATCAAGAAGGGCGCGCTGTTCGCCGTCGAAGTGCTTTGGTACCCGGCCGAAGGGAAGCTTCCCGCAGACAAATCCAGGGTCGTCGTGCTCAAGGCACCGATTGACGGACCGGTGCCGACACAACAATCCGAGCCTGTATCCGCTCCAGAGGGCGCCTCGCGCGGGGCCATCTGCTTTGCCTTCCTAGGACCTTCGAGCGGACGCGCCGAGATCGACCAATTTGCCGTTAACGGGCTCTTCCGCCCCGCAAGCGCACGCAAGGAGTAGAAGCAATGGACGTGATGAGCCGATTGACCGAGGTCTTCCAGGAGGTCTTCGAAGACGACGATCTGGTGCTGAGCGAGACCACCAGCGCGGCCGATATCCCTGAATGGGACTCGATCATGCACGTGTCACTGCTGCTTGCTGTCGAGGGTGAGTTCGACGTGACCTTCAACACCAGCGAAGTGTCGGGCATGAAGAATGTCGGCGACCTCAAGACCATGCTCACCGAGCGGGGAGCCAGCTGATGTCACTGACGGAAGAGCTGTTTGCCTACCTCGAATCCACCCACCCGCGTTCATTGGGTGGTGTGCGCGAGGCGCGAGAGGTCGCTCCTGAGCGTTTCGACGCGATGTGCGAGCTCTTCCTCGACTGGGGTGCGGCTGCCTCGGGAGACAACTTCATTCCCGGCGCCGTCGACGCGTTCGTCGACTTCAGCAACGACGTGCTGATGGAACAGGCTCGCTACGAGCGGCGCGGCACCTACAAGCGCTCGACCTTCGCCGAGTGCGAGGCCGAGGTCTATGGCAAGCGCGACGTCATGGATCACTACCTGTGGGGCGCCTACCTCACAAATTTCCTGTGGGCGCACCATGTCGATATTGCCATCTTCTTTGAGGACCGGTTTCTGCGGCGTGTGGCCAAGGACGCCAAGATCGTCGAGATCGCCCCGGGGCATGGTCAGTTCGGCATCTGGGCCCTGACCCAGCGTCCAGGCACGACGCTTCGTGGCTTCGACATCAGCCCATCATCCATGGTCATCGCCAACAAGATGGCCGCGGCCGCCGGCGTCGCCGACAGGGCCGTCTACGAGCGTCGCGATGCCATGGACCTCGACCAGATGGAGCCCGACTGCGCCGACGTGGTCATCTGCTCATTCCTGGTCGAGCACCTCGAGCAGCCTCACAAGCTGTA
Source organism: uncultured Enterobacteriaceae bacterium (assembly GCA_964471355.1). Taxonomy (GTDB): domain Bacteria; phylum Myxococcota_A; class UBA796; order UBA796; genus CAYYHT01. The sequence goes on along the minus strand of CAYYHT010000615.1, from coordinate 2,977 downwards.
CGAGACCATCGGCCGGCTGCTCAAGCCCGGAGGCGTCGCCTTCACGACTGGCGCCCTGACCGCCGCCCACGCCGACCACATCTTTGAGTTCAAGCGCGAATCCGAGCTGCTGCACTTGGCCGAAGACCACGGCCTTCGCGTGCTCGAGAGCTTGTCGATCGGCCCCAGCCGCACCTTGCCTCGCGCCAAACAGCTTCCTCGCTCGATGGCGATGTTGCTGCAGCGACGCAAACACGACCACTGGTAGACGCCATGCGTGACTCCGCGACCACCCGCGCCCGCGCCGCCATGAAGGCCGGCCAACCCGAACAAGCCCTCGACGAGCTGGCCAACGCCCTTCGTCGACATGAGCTCGACGCCGCAGAGCGCGAACGCGCCGGCAGGCTCATTCTGCGCATCGCCAAGAAGTCCGACGCCAAGCGACTGCGCGTGCTCATCCTGGGCCAATGCACGACCTCATGGCTGGTGCCGCATCTGGCCGCCGCATGCACTGCCGTCGAGCTCGACATTGTCGCCACGGACGGTGACTACGACAGCGTGCTCCAGGACTTGGCCCGCACCGAGGCCGGACAGTTCGACGTCGTCGTTCTGGTTCCCTGGACCCAGCGATTGTTGGCCCCCGGCGACCGCAGCGCTGACGACCGCATCCAAGACGAGCTGGTCTACTGGGCAGCCGCCTGGAAGTTGGTGTCCGAGCAGCTGCAGTCCCGCATCGTGCAGCTCGGCTACGACTACGTGGGCGCAGGTCCCGACGGACGCAGCCTGTCCGCCACCTCGGGTTCTGTGCGCCTGATTCGCGACATGTCCGACGCCCTGCGCGATGCCCGACCCGCGGGCTCCTTCTGGCTGGACATGGCCCAAGTTGCCGGCGATGTCGGCCGGCGTCAGTTCTATTCGCCCCGTCAGTACCAGTGGACCAAAAACCCGCTGTCTCCCGAGGGCTCCGCTGCCCTGTGCGACGCCATCGCATCTGGCATCCGTGCCCTGACCACCGGGCCGCGAAAGGTGCTGGTCTTGGACCTGGACAACACCCTGTGGGGCGGCGTTGTCGGCGAGCTGGGACCAAACGGAGTCGGCCTGGGCGACGACCCTGCCGGACGCGCCTTTGTCGCTTTCCAGAAGCACTGCAAGCGCCTGGGCGATCGAGGCGTGTTGCTCGCGGTGTGCAGCAAGAACAACGATGCCGACGCCCGCGAGCCCTTCGAGCAGAACGAGCACATGGTGCTCAAGCTCGATGACTTCGCGGCCTTTGAAGCCAGCTGGCAGCCCAAAGCGGCCGCCATCGCCAGCATGGCCGCCGAGCTGCGCTTGGGCACAGACAGCTTCGTCTTCTTTGACGACAACCCCGCCGAGCGCGAGCAGGTCCGTCAGGCGCTGCCCGAAGTCGGCGTGGTCGAGGTGCCCAAAGAGCCTTCCGAGTACGTTCGCGCCCTCGAAGGTGCAGGCTGGTTCGAGGCTGTGGGCGTGACCGCAGCCGACAAGAAGCGCTCCGACCAGTACCGCGCCGAGCGCAAGCGCCGCGATGTGCGCAAAGAGCTGCCCTCCCTCGATGCCTATTTTGAGTCGCTGCAGATGGTCGCCACCGTCGAGCCGATCGGAGGCGACAACCTCGCTCGCGTCGTGCAGCTGGTCGGCAAGACCAACCAATTCAACCTGACCACCCGCCGCCACGTTCTCGAGCGCGTGGTCGCCATGACACAGGACCCCCGCGGCGTGTCCATGGCGGTCCGCGTCACCGACCGCTTCGGCGACCACGGCCTGGTGGCGGTACTCATTGCCGTGCCCGATGACGATGGCGCCCTGCGTGTCGATACGTGGCTCATGAGCTGCAGGGTCATTGCCCGTGGGGTCGAGGACTTCTGCTTTGCCATGACGCTTCAAGGCGCAGCCAAGCTGGGGTACGAGCGCATTCGCGGCGAGTACATCCCGTCGGCCAAGAACGCGCAGGTCGCCGAGCTGTACGTTCGGCTCGGACTGACTGAAGAGGACGCGGGAGCCGACGGTCTGCGGCGCTTCGCAGGCGCCATCAGCGATGTTCCGGCGCCCAAGCACTACCTCAAGCTCGCCGACTAGTTCCGCAGCGCGACCCGGCCTTGGGCGTGGCCCCTATTTCTTGGTCGTAAAGAACCAGCCGCCGTAGCGCTGGCGGTCGTCGGCGTACTCGCCCTTTTGAGCCGTAAAGAAGCCGCCTTTCCAGTCGGACAGGAAGTAGTCGGTGTCGGGCTCGAGCTTGAGCGTGATCAGCTCGTGGCCGGGCTCGAGCTCGTTGCGATCGGGCTTGATCTGATCGCCAAAGGTCTGTTCCCAGCGCACGTCGAGCCGCACCTTCTTGTAGGCACAGCCCTCTTCGCCGAGCTTCCAGACCCGCCACTCGGTGTGCTCGCGGGCGTACATGGAGATCTCGCCCGCGGCGAAGCCATTGACCTTGGAGTTCTCGCGGTCCAAGCAGTAGTCCATGTTCGTCGATGCGCCCTTTGGACCTTCGGTATTGCGGGCCAATAGGCCACGGTCGGGCTCGCGGTAGACGCCCTCTTCAAGAAGAAACAGGCCTTCTTTCTCGGGAATCTTTGTCAGCGCCTGGGGACCCAGCTCAAAGCTGCTCTGCTCGCTGCCCTTGATGTCGACTTTCTTTGTGACGTAGCCAGCGTGACTGATCGCTGCCTCGTAGTCACCGTCAGAGCAGCCGACGCTGAACGCGCCATCGGAGCCGGACGTGCCTTGGCACATGCTGCCGGGAGCATGCAGGGTGACCTTGGCTCCCTCGATCGGCGCGCCGGTGACGTCGGTGACGGTGCCGCCGACCGATACGCCTCCGCAGGCGGTCAACGCGACGAGGGCACTTTGGAGCAGGACGATACGCATCAGTGGACTCTCCCGAACGGGGTGGCTAGTAACGCCGTCGCAACCTCGTAGTGGCGAGACGTTCTCGCCCGGAGTCGACATGTCTGCACGCGCCCTGTTCCTGCTTCTTCCACTC
>CAYYHT010000614.1:0-4993 GCA_964471355.1 uncultured Enterobacteriaceae bacterium | reverse complement strand
TCGAATATGCGCCGCAGCGGCCACAAGGCCGGCCGATTCACAACAACGACCCCACCGCCCCACAGGTGAACATCATCGAACATGCGGACGTCCGGCGCATGCTGTTGGCTCAAAAGGCCTATGCGGAGGGGGGGCTGCTGCTGGCGCTGTACTGCGCGCGCCTCGTCGACGATGTGCGCAGCTTGGAAGATGGGTCCGAGGCACAACTGCTGCTCGATCTGCTGACGCCGATCTGCAAGGCATGGCCAAGTGAATACGGCCCCAAAGCCAACGACTTGGCCATTCAGGTGTTGGGCGGTGCCGGCTACACGCGGGACTACCCGGTCGAGCGATTCTACCGGGACAACCGCCTCAATCCGATTCACGAGGGAACCAACGGCATCCAGGCCCTGGACCTACTGGGGCGCAAGGTGCCCAAGAACCAGGGACGCGCCCTGCAGCTGCTCATGGCCCAGATCTCAGCGACCATCGCCCAAGCCAAGTCCCACGAACAGCTCGTCGACGACGCAACCACCCTTGAAAAGACCCTGGGCATCGTGGTGCAGACCACCATGAGCTTGGGTGCGGTGGCCATGGCGAACGACGTCGAGCGCTACCTAGCCAACGCCAGCGTCTACCTCGAGATGACGGGGCACTTGGTGATCGGTTGGCTGTGGCTCAAGCAGGCCGTGGTGGCGCAGTCCGCCGTCAATCACGGCGTCTCGCACCAAGACCAAGCCTTCTACACAGGCAAGCTCATGGCCTGCCACTTCTTTGCCAAGTGGGAGCTGCCAAAGTGCCGCGGGTGGGCCAAGCTGCTCGATCCCGTCGAGGACACTCCCCTGCGCATGCAGTCGGAGTGGTTCTAGACTCTAAAGGCCCAACGCCGCGCAGATGCACTCGGGGGTCTGGGTATCGACCGTCAGCTCGACCTGGGTGCCGTGCAGACTCAGGGTCGATTCGTCCGACACGGTGACCGGCGGCATGTCGAGGGTCGAGTAGTCCGCCGACAGCGTCAGGTTGTTGATGCCAAAGGCCTCGCAATCATCGGTGTACACCTCGGGCGTACCCTCGTCGGGTGAGCCGCCCATGCCACAGAAGCTGCCCGTACAGCTGATCTGCCCGTTCTGGCACACGGAAGAAATCTGCGCCGGAGACCACGCCAGAGAGGTCCCCGTGAGCGTGCCCGACGCCACCCCACACTCGTCGGCCGCGGTGTTGTCGAGCTGGGTGTGCACCTCGGCGAGGCCCGAAGCGCCCGTCACAAAGTCCCACATCATGCGGTAGTCTGTCAGGTGTGCAAGCCCATCTGCCGGGCCGCCATCGGCCTCTGGGAAGCGAAGCACAGCGTGGCCCGGACCCATGTTCAGGTCGTCGCCGTAGGGCTCTTGCAACGTGATGGTGAAGTCCACCATGGAGTCGATTTCGAACACACTTCCCGTCAGGTCATAGGTCACCACCACCGTCGTGCATGTGGTGTCGTCAGTGTCCGTCGTGTCGGTGTCGACGTCGGTCTCGTTGGTGTCGGTTGGCTGCCCGCCGCAAGACACAAGGGCCAACAGCCCACAGCTCATCATCAGAACATCGAGCAATCGCATGGCAAAGCCCTCCTCGGAAGGCCTCTATGCCACGGCCTTGTCGTCGCCGCCACCCGCCCACAGAAGCGCAACGATCGACGCAAGCAACCCCGGCAGCAGTGCCGAGAGCATGTCCCCGTTCGCGGTGAGCGTGACGGGCCAGAGCGCCAGCCCCAGCAGGCCTAGGGCGCCCAGCGCCATCAACGCACGCTGCAGCATCGCGCCCAGCTGTTTCCCTCGCGCGAACCGGTCTCCGGCCCACACCAGCACCCATGTCTGCGGCCCTGCCAGCAGCCAGTTCTGGGTTGGCCCCAGACCATCGATCGCAGTCAGTGCCCACAACGCAAAGCCCACGGTGCCAAGCAGCGCCAAGGCCAGTCCATAGACCCCTGCCAGCGTGCCCGTCCAGCGTCGAGCGCGTCGATTGCTGTTGACCTTCGAGCTCGACAGCAGCACCAGCACACTCACCAGCAAGCCCGGCAAGGCCCATGGCCAGCGGGCGGGCGGTGTCTTAGGTGCGAATCCAAAGCCCCCGTCGCGCATGTCGCAGTGGGTCTTGACCAGCGGCCGCGGCTCGGCGCCGTCCCAGCTCACTGTCAGCTGTCCCACATCGCGCATGAGATGCTCGGGAAGCATCGTTCGCTGCCATGCCGTCAGCGGCTGATCCACCCGGTTCGAGATGATGAAGCGCCATCCAAATCCGATGGCTGGCCAGCGATGGAAGTGTCGATTGGCCTCAAAGCGCGCCGTATTGGGGACGGGTCGATCGAGGCCTGCAGCCAGGGCGCCATGGGTCGCCTCGTCCAGCGCATCGCGAACCTTGGTGGCGCAGTTCGCGTCGGCCCAGTGATATTTGTACTCGCGCTCAAGCGGATGCGAGAGGGCCTCGATTCGCTTCTGAAGCGCGTGTGTCTCTTCACTCGGGATGTCCAAGACCTGGCCCACCAGGGTGCGGTCCCGCCCCTTGACCTTGGCGTAGAAGCGGCCAAAGCTCTTCACCCTCAGGAAATAGACCAGCTCTCCAGCTGCCACCTTGGCCAAGGCGTTGTCCGAGGAGGCATCGTAGGCGCCCCAGTCGTACACCGCCGGCTGCTTCATGCCGCCACCTGAGAACGCAAGCGCAGTGTGGCCCATGCTGGTCACCAGGGTGTCGCCCGGCGAGATCGTCAGCAAGTGCACCCGCATCGGCTCTGTGCTCGCATTGAGTTTGCACTCTGGCGACGGGCGAGGCGCGTTTTGGGCGAGAGCAGGCGCTGCAATGGCGACGGCAAGCAGCAGAACCGCCAGCCAGGCTTGACATCTGCGAAGGGAATGGAACGGCATGCGCGACGTCTATCGAGATCCGGCCCAGAGGGGGCCCAAACACGATGGTAGGCTCCGGTACTCTGGAGGTCCGATGCTCGAAATCGGCGACGTCATCGGCAAGTGGCGAATCGACAAGGTGCTGGGCGAAGGCGGCATGGGTGCCGTGTACGCCGCCACCGACAACATGACAGGCCGAATCCGAGCGGCAGTCAAAGTGGCCAAGGCGGTCGGCGTCGACGACCACGAGGAACGCTTTCTGCGGGAGGTCGAAGCGCTGCATAGCCTGCAACACAGTGCCATCGTACGCGTCAACGACTGGGGCAAAGACGCCGAACGCAACTTGCTGTTCATGGCCATGGACCTGCTCGACGGGAACGACCTCGACACGGTCGTCGACGAGGGCGTACCCATGGAGTTCGAGACCGCGCGAAGGATCTTCGACGACGTCACCGACGGCCTCGCCCACGCGCACGAGGTCGGCGTCCAGCATCGCGACCTCAAGCCGGCCAACGTGATGGTCACCCACAAGGGGGTGGCCAAGCTGGTCGATTTTGGCATCGCGGTCACCGAGGGACAGAGCCGCCTCACCGCTGCTGGAGAGGTGCCTGGCACTCCGGCGTACATCGATCCAATGGTGCTGACCGGCGACGTCGACGCGGCGATGGGTGACATCTATGCCATGGCTCAGATCATCTGCGAGTGCTTGCTGGGAAGGCGTCTGTTCCCCGAGGCCAAGGGGTTGTCGACGACCCATCAGATGATGCATGTCATCTCGGCCAAGTCGAAGTCCGAGCCATGCGACATCGGAGAGGAGTTCCCGGACGCCCTGCGCAACCTGTTGTGGCGCGCCACCCACCCAGATTCGAGCGAGCGTCCCGCAACCGCATTCCGATTCTCTGAGGAGCTTCGCGTGGCCTGGGACAACGGGACGCTCGACGCGGACGGAAAGCCGATCGAGACGCCACCCGCGGCCTCTGCTCCCGCCGCAGCACCGGCCGCGGCCGAACCCGCAGCCAAGCCCGAGCCGGCGGCTCCTGCCCCTGCGGCAGCAGCTCCTGCCCCTGCGGCCCCAGCCCCCGCGTCTGGTGGCGCCGGCAAGATGATCGCATTGGGAATCGTCGTCCTGCTGCTCGGCGGCGGAGCGCTCGTTGCCTTGGCAGGTGTCGTTGGAGGCGGAGCCATCTTCATGAGCAGCGGCGCCGATGCCGTGGCAGAAGCCGAACCCGAGCTCCAGGCCGAAGACGCCGTCGAGCCGGGTCCCGAAGCCGCCGACGAGCCGTCAACCGAGGTTGCCAGCATCAAGCCCGAAGCAGAATCTAGCAAGGCCCCCGCCAAGAAGTCCACTTCATCGGCCAAGAGTGCGGACTCAGACAGCAAGGCAGCGCCCAGTGCTGACGCAGATGCCGCAGCGGAAGAGGCCGAAGTCGACGCTGCGCCCGAGGCGGCGGCGGAAGCATCGGCGGCAGCCACCGGCCAAATCAGCTGGGGCAAGCTGGACATCACGGGCAACCGAGACGCCAGTTGGGTCAACGCGGTGCAGCACAAAAAGGGAGCGCGCATTGTCCTCTGCTACAACGAGGCATTGACCAGCGACCCGGGCTTTGCAGGCGAGTACATCGCGGTCTACACCATCACCAAGGCCGGCAAGGTCGAGGACACCAAGCTAAAGAAGAACAAGCTAAACAACCCTGTGCTCGAACACTGCATCGTGCAGAAGCTCAGCCGCATGAGGTTTCCCGAGCGCAGCAAGGGCGGCTGGATGTTTATCACTCAACGATTCACCCTCACCCCGAGTTGAAGCCGCATCGTGAAGCCGATTGTTGTGGATTGCCGCCCGTAGTGGGTTTTCGGACCCAGAAAGTGATCCGCGCTAGGCGGTGAGCCGTATCTGCGGTACTGACGGCGGCAATGACGCTCGCCGACCAGTCCTCCGAACAACTGCTCGAGGCCATCGGTGAACACCGGGACAAACAAGCTTTTGCGGTGTTGTTCAGTGACCCCAAGACGTTCTAGCGCCATTTTATGCTCTTGGGTACCATAACCAGCGTTTCGCTCCCAGCCATAACCTGAGAAGGTTTTGGCCAAGTTTACCATAATATTATCTCTGGTAACCTTGGCAACGATGGACGCGG
>CAYYHT010000613.1:0-4996 GCA_964471355.1 uncultured Enterobacteriaceae bacterium | reverse complement strand
CGAAGTAGCGTCCGGCTCCGAGCGGAGCGAAGCTCTCGGCCGCCGTGCAGCCATCAGAGGCGTCGACGCCCGTCACCGTGTCGATGATGACGTCGAGCTGGAAGAAGCCCGTACCGTCAACAATCAGGTAGAGCGTCTGTGGGGCCCCGGTGGCGTTGTGGTGCGACACAAAGGAGTCCGACCCGACCTCGGCATCACCTGACACACAGGTGTCATAGTCGCTGCAGTCGGTCAGCAGCATCAGAGCGGCGCTCTCGGCGCGCGTAGCCTCGACCTCGATGCGCTCGTCGGCGGCAAGGTTCACCTTCAGAACCACATCGCCGCTGCCAGACACCGTCGGTCCATTGGCACAGTCCGCGTCGCGCGGATCGTAGTCATCGACGGCACCGTCGAGCTGTCCATAGAAGGAGCCCGAGGTCAGCGCGGTCAGCGCATCTGCGCCACTGCAGTCCTCGGCGACGTCAGCCTCGGCTACATCGACGACATCGACGTTGAGGAGGAATGTGCCAGCCGAAAACTCGTCGTAGGAATCGATCACCAGGGTGACGGTCTGGGCAGTGCCTGTCGTGTTCAGCCAACTGACGGACTCAGCGCCGCTGAACTCGTCGTTTCCATCCAAGCAGCTGTCTGTGTCTGCACAATCGGACAGCAAGTAGACCGAACCGTCGCCTCCTGGGACTTCGTAGGCAACAGCCAACAGCTGGTCCGCGGCCACTTCGATCGTGAACATGCCCTCGGGTCCGCTGGCTTCGTAGCCGGTGCAGCCATCTTCGCCGGGGTCGCTGTCATTCGCGAGGCTGGCGATGGTGCCGTAGTACTCCCCCGGAGTCAGCGTGGTGGCGTCGCCACAAGTGTCTTCGGGCTCGATCTTGGTGCGCCCGCTCAGGTCAATCTGAGTGTACACGCCCTCAAACCACTGCTGGTCGGCGGTCTGAAGCAACATCGAGCCGCCATTGATGGCGACCTCGGTCCAGACTTGCCGCATGAGGATGGTGCTGATCCAACCAGACTCAGAGAAGCCCACGTCGGCCACATCTAGGGAGTACTCGCCGTCGTCCTCGAGGTTGTACAGGCGGGTCATGCCGGGGCCGACAACCATCAGGTAGACATCGCCAGAGCCGGCTTCCCATTCGTAATCAATGACGTCGCCGGTGATCACCTCGAGCTCTTCGAACATGTCCGGAGAGGTCGCGACCATCGGATCGGGGAAGGTGAAGGCGTCGGAGTCGGAAAAATCACCCCAGTCGCCGCTGAAGGACAGTTCGCTGGCATCGCCCCAGGTGCCGGGGAGCGGCTCATTTTGGTAGTAGCGAATGCCGTTGCTGTAGTCGTTGACGAAGTGCCCGATCTGGTCGCCCACCGTCACTTCGAGCCCGTTGAATGCGAACTCGGCGATGGTCGGGTCAAACACAGTGCCGTTGTCGATCTCGATGGAGCTGTCCGGATCGGCCGGAACTTCAGTCAAGCAGACGTCGTAGAACAGCAAATCAGCACCGAACATGCACTCAAATGGGTTCATGAGGCCCTGCCGGCTGTCAGCAAATACGCCACCGATCAGTGCACTCGACTCCCAGTATTCGGACTCCTGGATGCGCAAGAAGACGAAGTGCCCCTCTCCGTCGACGACGACGGGCTCTTCAGTGTCATCGGTGTCGGCCGTATCGGATGTGTCGGTGTCCCCGCCCTTGCAGCCGCTGAGGCCGATGGCGAGTACGAGCAGCGCTGCAGTCATGGTGCGCATGGAGTCTCCTGCTTCATCGAAGCGGCGCATCATACACTGTGATCGGTGCTCTAGAGCCATCCGGTGTGCATCAGTGGCTCCCCCGCGCGCAGTTCCAGGACACTATCGGCCTTGACCGGCAGCTCTGCGTGGGTTGTGACCAGCACAATTCGGTTGGTTCGCCACTGGCCAAACCAGGTGGTCAGCAGGTTCAGGCCTCGTCCGTCCAAGTGCGCCATTGGCTCGTCGAGCAGCAGCACGTAGGGATCACCAGCGAGCGCCGCCAGCAGCTCGGCGCGGTGGCGCTGTCCGGCACTCGCTTCGTCGAGCCGTAGGTGGCCGGGCAGCCCCAGGGAGCGGCGAGCGGTTTGTCCATCCCAGTCCGGCCGCCCGCGCAACGCAGCCAAGCTCTGCCAGGCCTCGTCGACGGTCCAGAACCCCGGCAGATCGGGCGCGGACGGCGCAAAGCCCATGTGCACGCGGCCAGCGGGCTGGTTGTATGGGTCGAAACCGCCGATGCGAACGGTGCCCTCCTGCGCTCGCAGATCGCCGCAGAGCGCCCGCAGCAGGGTCGTTTTGCCGCACCCGTTGTCGCCCCTGAGGTGATGGATGCCGACCCCCAGCGAGAGCGTCACCGGACCGACCCGAAAGTTCGGATACCGCACGACAAGCCCAGCCACCATCAGCCCTTCGTTCATATGACCCGCCCCCGACTGCGCTCAAGGGCGTTCGCCGCATCGGACAGGGCGCCGAAGACCACAGCGGCCAACACCACCACGGACCATGGCCACGGCAGGGTGCCAATCACACAGACGAGCAGCGCTGCGAGCAGATGCCAGCTGGCCACGGCCCCGGGTTCGGGATTTCCGTGATTCTGCGCCAAGCACCACACGCCGACCGCCGAGATGGCGCTCGACGCAAGCACCAATCGCAGTCCCACGGACATTCCTTCCGGAAACACTGCCGCCAAGACCGCCAGCGCCGTCGGCAGCATCAGCATCTCGCCAAGCACGGTCAGCGCCAGCGCCCGGGCGAACGGCTCCATCGGCCACCTGGGAGGATCGAGCATCGGCCCGAGACGATCTGAGAGAGTGGCAAATGCCGAGCCCACAACCGGAGAGGTGAAGCCCAGAACGATCAAACCAGCCCCCACCGATGCTGGCCCGGCGATCACCCCCTCATTCCTCAATGCAACCAGCGCGATGAACGCGGGAATGGGGGGGATCAGAGAGGCGAACAGCACCCCTGGAGAGCTCCGCAGCAGACACAGCAGATCGCGGCGCACCATCGCGTCGAAAGCGGCAAAGGGACGACCGGGGAGCGAGGGACGCCAGCGACGGGTGGGACGGCGGGTTCGCTCCCAGATGAGACCCACAGACACCGGCAGAACGGCCAGGGCCGCCACAGCAAGCGCCGGCGCCAGCAAGGGCATCGACCACATGCTGAAGGCCGCCAGACCCAACGCTCCGATGGCCACAAGACCGATGGCGAATCCGTGGAGCGTGAGCGAAGCCAGTCCCATGACCGCCACAGTCCACAGGGCGCTCCACACGATGGCCTGACTCACCCAATGAGGATGCGGCCACAACCCCGACACGGCGGCGAGTGGAAGTGCGGCAAGCATCACCCACGGGGCAAAGACCAGTCCCCACTGCGGGGCCGCAATGGGTTGCCGCCACAGCCCCCGAAGTCCAGGTGCATAGACCGCAGAGCGCACTGGAAGGATGCACAGCAGGGCCATCGTCAAAGCAAGAGCGCTGACCCAAAGGGCCATCTGGACAGGGTCACCGGCACTCAGAGACTGGCGAAGCTCCGGCCACGGAACCACGTCCTTGACCTGAACGCCGATGAATGCAAGCAGCGTCCAACCCGGCAACAGGCCCAAGGACATGCGCGGTCCGACGACTCTCGCACTCACCCGCAGCAGCATTCGCCAGGGCTTCAGAGCACATTCCCCAGAAATGAGGCCACCGCCGCCAGTACGTTGGCATCCGAGGCGTCTTGGGTGATGCCGTTGCTGGCCTGGAATCGCTTGCCCAGCTCGAGGCCGTGCGCTCCTCCCTCCACCACAAACAGCTCGCTCGGCGCGGTCATGCGGCCTCTGACCTCGGCGAAGAGATCGAGCGGACCCATGCGGTCCTTGCTGCCCTGGCAGAACAAGACGGGAGTTCGCATGCTGACCAGGACCTCGTCGCGGACCTTGGGAACCTTGGCAATGGTGCGCAGCGGGAAGCCAAAACACACGACAGCAGCCACGTCCTCTTCGACCGACAGGTGGCAGCCGATGCGGCCTCCCATCGACTTCCCGGCAAGGACAATCGGCCCTTGATGGTGCTTGCGTGCCGCATAGAGAACGGAGCGATGGCGCTCGAGCAACCGGGGATGCCTGTCGGGCCGCTTCTTGCCGGCGGCCATGTAGTCATAGTCAAACGGCACAACGGTGCCGAGTCTGCGCAGACGTTCGGCCCAATCGACCATCCAGGCCGAAGTGGAGGGCGCCCCGGCGCCATGGGCGAACAAGAATAGTGGCTTCGACACGGGCCCCCCTACAAACCGCCAAACGCGTATCCTGTGCTTCATGGCCAAGCCCTTTCTGTTGTTCGACAACTACGTGGACCCGGGTGCACGCGAGCACTTCGAGCCTTGGCTGCAAGGCCAGGAGCTGGTCGTGATGCGACCGGCCGACCAATCCCTCGACGTCGACCCGCGCGACTACCGCGGCCTGTTGATGTCCGGTTCCGCCGCATCGATCTTCGAAGAGACCGACTGGATGGTCCGCGTGAGCAAATTCGTGCGCAAGACCCTCGAGGCAGACGTGCCGATCTTGGGCTGCTGCTTTGGCCATCAGATCCTGGCCTACTCGGTCGCGGGCATCGCGGGACTGCGCAAACGGGCGACCCCGGAAGTCGGGTACCTCAACGTGCTCGCCACCGCGGACGACCAGCTGATCAGTGCGCTCGGGTCAAGCTGGAGCACATTCGTCTCGCACGAAGATGAAGTGCTGCCCACTCAGCCCATCGATGTCCTCGCCCGCACCGAACAGTGCGAGGTCCACGGCTTTCGCGTTCGCGGTGCCCGCGCTTGGGGGGTCCAGTTTCACGTGGAGTACCCCATCGAAGAGGAGGAGCGAATCTTGCGCTACCGAGCCGACAAGCACCCCGACCTCGGCATCGACGTCGAGCACTCGCTGGCGAACAAGGTGAACTCCGATGCCCTGGCAACTGCCATGTTCGCTCGATTCAACAAGCTGGCGACGCCACCGTCCAAGTAAGCCCA
>CAYYHT010000612.1:0-5007 GCA_964471355.1 uncultured Enterobacteriaceae bacterium | reverse complement strand
GCCCCACCGGGTCATCGCGGTGGCCGAGTACCAGGGCAAGCAGACCGCGGTGATGTCTCCGGACGGACGCACCGTGGCCGCTCAAGACACCGACGGGTTGTTCGTGCGAGACCGAGACCAAGACAGCACGGTTCGCTTGGGCTCTGGTCAGCCGATGGTCTTCGATGCGGCGGGGGAGCGGCTTGTGGTCGACGACGGTGGGGTGTCGGTGCTGGACCTCGACTCCGGTCTGGCGACTCCGCTGCCGGTGGGCGATGCCGAGGAGTGGAGATGGGGAGCGAGCCTGCAGGTCATCTCGGTCAGCGAGACCGATGTCGTTCTGCACACGCCGCTGAGCTTCGAGAGCACCACACTCTACGCATCACAGACCCCGTTGCTGGGCCCGGTGAGCTGGTCCCGGGACGGCAACTGGCTCGCGTTCTGGACCACCGACCCCTATACGCTGCGGGTGGTGTCCATCGATGGCGACAGCCGAACCATCGGTGTCAGCGAAGCGCCTCCCCATGCAACCGCCATCTCTGGCGACGGCTCGCTGGTCGCGGTCACCATCGGGACGTCGATCTACATCACGCGCTGAGCGCTACTGCTCAACGGCTAAGTCGACCCAGACCAGCCGGTGGTCGCTGGCGGGAAAGGGGTGGGTGCCGACCCACTCAAAGCTGGCTGCGTCAGCCTTGGGCCAGAACACGGCGCTGTCGCTGACGGTCAAGTCGCTGGATGGAAGCACGTAGTCCAGGCGCAGATTTCCGACGTTGAAGTCCGAGAAGTCCGCGGTGTCGAATGCCGGGTCGCCGGTCTGGCTGCTGTTGGCGCCGCCTTGCAGGCCGGATTGTTCGGTGCCTCCCTCACTCATGGGAGCGGGTTCGGACTGCACTCGCGCATGGTCCAGCAGCAGGGCCATCGGGTCGTCGCTGGAGTCCCCGTCGGAGGGGTCGGCGTTCAGGTCGCCGGCGATGACGAACGAAGCGCCGTTGAGTCCGCCTCGCTGACCGGCATCGTCGACGGGCCACGCATCGGCATCGGCGTCGATGTACTTGGCCCAGAATGCAATCTCGTCGTGGTTGCGGCGGCCGTTTCGGTCCTCGGCCCCATCAAAGGCTGGCGGAGTGGGGTGGCTGACCAAAAAGTGCACGGTCGAGGTGCCGATGACGACGGGAAGGTCGACGTGGTTCTTGCTGGACAGGCGCACCACATCGAGCTCGTCGTCCGAGAACCAGCCATCGGGCAGCCACGCGTCGGGCAGGTCACGCCACAGGAAGTTCTGGTAGGTGCGCGGGGTGCCCAGCTCGTACTTGGACAGCACAGCAAAGGCGTACTGGCCCTCGTACTCTCCAAAGCCGAAGGCGTCTCCTCCATAGGCAATCGAGCCCGGAGTCGAGGTCACAGCACCGTCGTTGTCCAGGTCGAAGCCCGAGTGCACGCCGGTGTTGGAGGGTGCGATGTAGACGTGGGGATAGCCGTCGCCCAGGAAGTTGGCCTGCAGCAGGCGGACCGCTTCGCCGGCGCTGTCGTAGTCCAGCTCGTTGAGCAAGATGACGTCTGGCCCGACCTCGCCCACGATGTTGCCGATGAACAGGCCCTGCTCAAGGGTTGTGTCGGCGAGATCGGTGGCCAGCTGTCCGGCTGAGTCGCGGTACAGGGACACATTGAAGGTCGCGAACCGGACCGAGATGGGGTCGGCGGGTTCGATGTTGGTGTCGTCAGTCTCGCCGGGGGTGGGACCGTTGCAGGCAAGGGCGATGAGGAGCAGCATGGCCGCTGGCTAACCGGTGTTTGGGGTCGGGGACTACAGCTGGGACAGGACCTTGTGGGTGAGTTTCTGGCCGTACGAGTGGATGCGCCAGTCGGGGGCCCAACCGGCCAGGAAGCGCTGGAAGTCGGCCCAGGCAAAGGGGAACAGCTCACGCCACTCGGCTTCGATGGCGGCGGAGTCGATGTCGGAGTCGGTCAGAGCGGCGGCCAGTGCGGTGAAGTACACATCGAGCTGGCGTTCGGTGGAGCGGCGGTCCTCGCCATGGCAAAAATAGGCGACATCTTTCATGCCACAGCCTCCGCCCACGTACTGGAAGTCGACGGCGGCCACCGAGCGGTTGTCTCGGGCAAAGCAGAAGTTGGCGGGCTTGGCGTCTCCGTGAACCAGGGTCTGGAACTGGGCGGCGTTCAGGCGCGCATCGATGGCGGCAGCCCCATCTCGCAAGGGTCCACGGGCCATTGAAGCCAGCTCGTCGGGGCGGGTCTTGAGGTGCCAATAGGTGCCGAGCTTCCACAGTCCGCGGGGGCGTTGCTGCATGAAGGTGGCGTGGAAGGCGGCGAGCCAGCGCAGCACCAGGTCGGTCTGTGCATTCGACAGGTATTGGCCGCGTCCTGCAAAGCCCGAGGCGTCCAGGTCTTCGAGCACAAAGAGCCACTCGCCACCGACGCGCTCGGCGTGGTGGCACTTGGGCACGCGGCTGGCGGGCGAGCAGCGTACGGCCCAGTCGGTGTACCAGGCTTGTTCGACCTCGTACGAGCGCAGCTTTCGGCTGTGGCTGCGGCCGGAGCCCTTCTGGGGACGCACATGCTTGACCACGACCGAGGGCACGTCGGCGCCGGTCAGTTCGTAGCGAACCACCTCTCCATATCCGCTCCACAAGCTCTGGATTCGCTCTCCTCGGCTGGCTTTGGAGGCACCGGTGATGGCGGCGATGCGGTCGTGGTCGCTCACCGGTTGTAGTCCACGGCAATCTCGACCTCGACCGTGTCGCCATCGCCCTTTTTTCCGCGAATGCGCTTGGGCACGGCCAGCAACGTGCCGTGCTGCTTGTCCTTCCAGACGCTGGTGCTCCATTCCTGGCCGTCGACGATGGCCGTGACGGGGACGCGTCCCCAGGCGCCGGTCTCGAGCGGAGCAAACTGCTCGGGAATGGGGGCAAAGGTCCAGCCACCCTTGCCTGGAACTTTGAACAGCACCGACGTGAACGCCAATCTCGCCTCCGGTTTGGGTAGCCTAATGCCGATGCTGTCTCCCCTGCCCCATCCGTCGAGCCGTGCTGCGATTGTGGAGGAGCTGCTGGGCCTGTTTCCAGCGCGAGTCGACCGGCTGCTCGAGCCCTTTGTGGGCTCTGGCGCCCTGACCCTGGCGGCGGCACAGCAAGACCTGGCCAACTACTTCGTGGTCGGCGACGAGCTTGAGGCGCTGGTCGCCATCTGGCAGTTGATGATCGAGCGGCCGTCGGTGCTGTGCGATGGGGTGGCTGCCGCGCGTCGTGGCAGTCCACCGGCAGATGGGCCGGTTCGCCTGCTGTTCGATGTGACCCAAGGCGTCGAACAGGGCACGCTGGACCGCGGTCTGGAACAGGCGCACGAGTTGCTGCGAGGCCGCGCGGGCACGCTGGCCGGGGACTACTCGCTGCTGATGCGCGCGGCCCAGCCCGAGGACTTGGTCTACCTCGATCCACCACCCGTGGGCGGGCCCAGCGCCTGGCACCCAGACTGGGACGAGGGCCTCGACGCGGACCGATTCCGCGACGTGCTGGACGCGGCCATCCAGCGGAACATCCGCTTTGTGGTGACGACCGATCTGGACCTGGGTCTGCGCAAGCAGGTGATCGGCGGCGTGACGGTCTGGCTGTCCTACTAGGCGGGGGGTCAGGATCCTCCTATTCCTATTCGGCGACCCGCGTGCGGACGCCTGGATGGCCACGATAGGCGGGGTCAGGATCCTCCCATTCCTATTCGGGCGGAAATCTAGCGGCACTCCTTAGGTCTGGAATAGGAATGGGAGGATCCTGACCCCACTTGAAGCCGCCCCACAGGCCGATTCACTCCAGCGGCCGAATAGGAATAGGAGGATCCTGACCCCTTATCTTGGCCCGGCCCGCGGTCCGGTCGACCAGCCGCTCGATCAGCCCGGCCGCCAGCTCCTCGCGCACCACCAACCGAAAGCAGACATCCTCGGCGTACTCCGACTCATCGGCGGTCAGCCCGGCCGCGTGCAGCACCCCGGCAATGGCCCCTTGGTCCCCGTAGCCAAACCGAATCTCCAGGGTCACGCGAGCCACATAGAGCTCGATCTGGGCCTCTCGCAACACCGCCGCCGCAGCGCCTCCGTACGCCCTCACCAGCCCACCGGCGCCGAGCTTGGTCCCACCAAACCAACAAATAACAACCACCACCGTCTGGCGCAACTTGCGTCCATCAATCGCCGACAGAATCGGCTTGCCCCCTGTTCCGCTGGGCTCGCCGTCATCGGAATAGCGGAACCTATCCCCCAGAATGCGCCACCCGTAGCAGTGGTGCGAGGCGTCGGGAAACTCGGCCCGAACCCGCTCGACCACCGCCATCGCCGCCTGCTCGTCGGCCACACTCACCGCCGTTGCGGTGAAGCGCGAGCCCTTGATCTTGTCCAGCTCGCATCGATGCTCAGCCATCAGAACGTGGTCAGTGATGCGGGCCCCCAAATGCTGCTCGACCGCTTATGGCCCGTCCATGAGCGAAACGCAATCCCTTCGCGAGCGACGAGCCGCCGTCGTCCACGCCCACATGAACGCCGAGGCCGACCAGGATTTTGCGGCCGCCCTCGCCACCTTCGACCGCCCCCGGTACGAGGTCGTGCCCGGCAACGAGGTCCACGAGGGCGACGACGCGGTCATGGCCTTTTGGGGCGAGACCCAGACCGCCTTCCCCGACTTCCACTTCACGGGCACCACCCTGCACCACAGCGACGACACGGTCATCGTCGAGACGTGGTTTGTGGGCACCCACTTGGGCACGTGGCGCGACCTGCCTGCCACCGGCAACACGGTCAAGTACGCCATGAGCAACCTCTTCGTCTTTGAAGAGGACCGGCTGGTCTGCGAGCGCCTGTACTTCGACCGCCTGCACATCTTGCTGCAGCTGGGCATCGCCCACGACCCGACCAGCCTGGTGGGTGCTGCTGCCACGCTCATCAACCATCCACTCACCGTCGCCCGCATCCTGCGCCAGAAGCTGGAGCTAAAGCTGGCTTAAATATTGTATAGTTCATTC
>CAYYHT010000611.1:0-5010 GCA_964471355.1 uncultured Enterobacteriaceae bacterium | reverse complement strand
CAACCAGGAAGCGGTCGGCATGTACGAGGTGGCGGTCATCCAGGCAGGCTCCTCGAGCGCGCTCGGCACCTGGATGAAGGACCACGACTACAAGTACCCCGACGGCATGGACGCGGTCATCGACGACTACGTGGCCATCAAGTGGTCCTTTGTGGCCATCAAGGCCAAAGTTGGAAACGCCGGCGGTGTGGCTCCAACTCCCGGCATGCGCTCGGTAAATGGTGCGCTGCCCACCAACGCGACCTTCAGTGGCCAGGTCCAGGGAATGGGCTTTCGCTTCGAGGTCGATGAGCCGGTCATTCCGATGCGTCTGGCCAGCTTCAACGAGGCGCCTCCTCGCAACCTCCTGTACCTGATGAGCGAGCATGGACAGCGCATCGACAAGATGGATGTCGGGCTGGTCAAGCGGCAGGTCAAGGGCACTGATGTGTACCGAAACCTAATGGAGATGATTCCCGTCTCGGTGGCCGGTGGCGAGACCCTGACCAAGTCCGAGCTCGCCGGCATCAAATCTCAGCGACGTCCCGATCCGTACAGCAAGACGGCACGTGAACTATTCGCGGCGGATCTTCTGGCGGTCGAGACCGGCGAGCTGACCCTGGAGTTCGAGGACTACGAAAAGCAGCTGCTGCGGGTGAGCGAGTCCCTCGGACTGCGTGGCACCAACATCGACACCTGGCACACCGTCGAGACCGACAAGAAGAAGGACCAGGAGCTGGCCAAGGCCATCGAGGGCGTCAAGGGCATGACCCTGACCGTGTTCGAGGGGGACTTCGACGGGGTTGTCATGGCGGAGGAGAACCTGACCTTCGCCCGCTGGCGCCTCGATGACGAGCTGAACATTCCCGGTCAGTGGAGTCGGCGTCCGGCCGGTCCTCGCGCGACCATCACCCGACCCTGGTCCGAGCGGCCCAACCAGGGTCTCGAGCCAGAGCCCATCGAGCTCTACTACGGATACTACTGATGACTTCGCGGCGATCTGGACCCGCGCGCCGGCTGGCCCGACCATCATGATGGAGCGTGGCGGCGGCGGCATGTGGGACGGAAACGGGGGCTGGTGGCCCTGGTAGGGCCGGTCAGAGCGCCAGAGCGACGACTGCGGTCAGTCCCAACATCAGCACGATTGCCCCCACCATCAGCGTGGTCAGCACGACTGCGACGATGAGCGGGGCCATCCAGCTGCGACCCGCAACCGGCGCCACCTGCGTGATGCTGTCCTCTTCGGTCAGCTGAGGTGCCTCGTCGGTGCGCTCGGCGGGCAGTGGCGAGCCGGTCCGATTGGACTGTGCCTGCTGCGCCTGTGGGCGAGAGACCCGCATCGCGGGTTCAGCCCTGCGCCCCAGTCGTCGGCCCCTGCAGGAGTGCGCGGCGAGGCAGCGTTTGGCGTGGTCTTGTCGGGGGGCGTCTTGCTCACACCCAAAGCTTTACACCGGCCACGACGCACCGCCAGCGGGCGCATGCATTGGGCTCGTGTCTTGCTACTCGACCACTTCGAGCACGTCAGGCCACGCCACGCGAACGCGTGAGTTGTCGCCGAAGTCCCGGCCAAGCTCGAACACAGCGGTCGTGCCGTCGGGCCAGGACACCTCGAGCTCGGCGCCACGGTCGAACTCATGCAGTCCCAGGTGCAGGGTGCGGGTGTCTTCAGAGTTGTACATGCCGCGGCTCGATCGCTTCTCGCGCATCTGCAGCTGGTCGCCCTGGAGCAGGGTGACGCGGGCTCCAAAAGCGTCGGTCGTGACGTGCTCGCCGTCGCCGATCAACTCGACCGAGAGCCAGCGATTGAGGCTGCCTGCATCGTTGCGGAACAGGAAGTTCGGCCGTCCGCCGCCCATGTCGCGACCGCCGACCAGCAGGTCGACGTCGCCATCGTGATCGATGTCGGACCAGGCATGGTTTTGTGCGCCCTTCATGCGCCGGCTGTCGCCATCAGCGTCGTTGATGCCACTGTCGAAGCCGAGGCTCTCGAAGTCGCCGTCCTCGTCTTGGCGCAGCAGCCCGAACCACGATTTCTGGTCCACGTCGCTGTAGTTGCCCTCGTATTTTTTTTCCCTGGACGTCGACAGGTCCAGGCGTCCGTCGTTGTCGATGTCGGCGAATCCGCCGTCCACATCGCCTTCGTTGAACGGCAGGTCGCGGTCCAGCCACTCATTGGTGAAGGCATAGTCGGCGTCGGGTCCGCCGTTGATCAGCAGCTGGCTGGGGTCGGACCACTTGCGCTTGTAGTCCGAGTTCACCGGATGCGAGATGGCGGTCAGGTAGACATCTGCGTAGCCGTCGTTGTTCACGTCAGCGCAGTCGAGCCCGAAGCCGTTGCTGCCGATCGCACCCATGGC
This sequence comes from uncultured Enterobacteriaceae bacterium, assembly GCA_964471355.1. Taxonomy (GTDB): domain Bacteria; phylum Myxococcota_A; class UBA796; order UBA796; genus CAYYHT01. The sequence goes on along the minus strand of CAYYHT010000611.1, from coordinate 2,674 downwards.
GCTCTGGGCGCCGGCGAACTCGGGATCGTGGCCGTCGCCGGTGGTGGACAGCCAGTAGTTTCCGGTGATCTGCGCCGCAAAGCCGCGCTCCATGCCGACCTCGGTGAAGTTGCCGTCGCCGTCGTTCTCCCACAGGTGGTTGACGCCGTTTGCGGTGCTGACGCTGTAGGTCGAGACGAAGATGTCGACATCGCCGTCATTGTCGTAGTCGCAGGTCACCGAGCCATTGCTGGGTTGGCTGGGACGCTGGGCCAGGCGAGTGCTCTCGTCGGCGAAGGTGCCGTCTCCAAGACCGATGTACATCAGGTCCTGACCGAGGTAGCTGGTGCCTCCCAGGCCCACGAAGAGGTCGAGCACAGCGTCGCCGTTGAAGTCCGCGAACACCGCGTTGGCGGCAGTGCCCGATGCGGCCTCGACGCCCGAGTTGTCCAACAGCTCGAACTGTCCCTGTCCGTCATTGAGATAGATGGCGCTGTTTCCCGCAGTGGGCAGGTCCAGGCCGGCGTACACGTCTTGGTCGCCGTCGTTGTCGATGTCGCCGAATGCAAAGAAGCCGGCCTGAACGTCTCGCAGGCCCGAGTCGTCGCTGTGGTCGAGGAATCCGCCAGCCCCGTCGTTGAGGAACACAAGATGCTCGAAGGGCACACCGTTCTGGGCGTTGGGGAACAGCGAGTGCATGACCATGTCATCGAAGCCGTCGCCATTGATGTCGGCAAAGGCCAGACGGCTGTGGTCGTTGATGGAGGTGCCTGCGGCGGGCTCGGCGTAGAAGTTGTCGGCGCGCATTCCCGATTCGTCCGAGATGTCGACAAAGAAGCCCTCATCCGGCACGTGCAGCTCGCCGGGTTCGACGGTGAAGGGCGAGCAGCCAGTGGCAGCGACAAGAGCAAGAACAGCAGGCAAAACGCGCATCGGATCTCCAAATTGGGGAGGTGACGGCGGTTTTCTAGGGAGGCGGTGGACGCCTGTCCAAGGAACTTAAGGTTGCGTCGCAGGCTTTAAGGTCGCGCTGTAAAGGTGTAGGGTTGCGCGCCTCAGCGGTGTGTCTGGGCAAAGGGAGTACAGCCATGTCTTGGGTACCCATCGGTGTTGCAGCAGGTGTGCTGCTGGTGCTCTTCATGCTGTTCGAGAGCAAGACCTCGCGCCCCGACGGCACCCTGGTCAAGGTGCACCCCTACCGCCGCATCATGTGGTTCATCATGCCGACCCGCAACGAGTCGGTCGTGTACTGGGACCTGTACGTACGGGCCGAGAACCTGATCGCCTACATCGATGTCGCCAAAGACAAGTTCGGCGCGAAGCAGACCCATGCGTTGGTTGGAGCCTTGGCGGTCGCCCTGGGCGAGCACCCAAAGATGAACCGATTTGTGGCTGGAAAGCGGCTGTACCAGCGCAATGATCGCGTGGTCAGCTTCTCGATGAAGCGCAAGGCGATGGACAAGGATTCGCGGCTGGCCGTCGTCAAGCAGGTGTTCTCGGACACCATGACCTTCAAAGAGATGTGCGACGAGGTCAACGCCCACATCAACGTCAATCGGTCAGGGGTCAAGACCTACGCCGACAAAGAGATCGGCCTCTTCAACATGCTGCCGCGTCCGGTCTTTGCCATCGCCTTCAGGCTGGTGCACCTGGCCGATGACTTCAATCTGCTGCCCAAGGGCTTCATCGACGGCGACCCGATGTACACCAGCCTGTTCATCAGCAACCTGGGCAGCCTGGGCATGGATCCGGGCTACCACCACCTCTACGAGTGGGGCAACTGCCCGATTTTCCTGATGGTCGGCAAGATCAACGACGTGCCCAAGCTCGAGAATGGCGAGATGGTCTGGACCAAAGAGATGGTCATCCGCGTCTCGTATGACGAGCGAGTCAACGACGGCCTTTCTGCCTTCCGCGGCATCGAGAGCATCAAGCGGGTGCTCGAGAACCCGTTCGAAGAGCTCGGCTGTCTAGAAGATGATGGCAGCGATGCACAGCCGTTGGTCGGACGCAGCCTGTAGGCTAGACGCGGTACCACTTGCCTTGCTCTAGGCACTCGATCTGGCTGGTCTTGGTGTCGAACTCGTCCGGGTAGTGGATGAGCCGCATGGTGGCCTTCTTGCGGGCGTCCAAGGTGAGCAGGTCGTTGTACGCCGTGTGCGCCGGGCCGTAGTTGGTCTCGTGGATGACGAGGTCGCCTTCGTGCAGCCAGTCGATCAACTCGGGATCAAATGCTGTGTCGGCGCTGTATGACAGGGTGCGCTTGCCGCTCTTGATGCGGAATGCCGTGCACGGAATGTGGTGCTTGGTCATTCGGCACTCGATCTCGAATGGTCCGAACTTGATGGCTCGGGTCTCGGACAGCGCCGAGACGTCGAAGTAGTGATGCAGCCCCGTCTTTTCGGGAGGAGCGGTGGGCGAGGGGATGAGCTGACCCATGCTTGCGCGCAGGCTGCCTTCCCACAGATTGGCGAGCACGTCGGGATGGGCGAACAGCCGGGCATTGCGCTGCAGTGCAAAGACGCTGAAGAAGCCAAAGCCCTCGAGTCCCGATGCATGGTCAGCATGCAGGTGGGTCAGCAACACGCCGTCGATGCGATCGACATCCAGCGTGACCCGTGCGGCGTTGCCGGCCTCGCGCATCATCTTGCGGATCGGGTGCGGGCAGTCGATGAGCAGCCAGCGGCCCTCGGCT
>CAYYHT010000610.1:3774-5017 GCA_964471355.1 uncultured Enterobacteriaceae bacterium | reverse complement strand
CTGTGTCTGTGTCCGTGTCTGTGTCTGTGTCTGTGTCTGTGTCTGTGTCTGTGTCGGTGTCGGTGTCCGAGTCGGTGTCGGTGTCGGTGTCGGTGTCGGACTCGATGGGCGTGTCCGTCTCGATGTCGATGGTTCCGCTGGTCCGGCATGCGGTGATGGACAGCAATGCGGTGATGAGGAGGGGCCGCAGCATGGGATGACTCCGGGACAGGTGGCACATCCGTGTATCGCGCTGGGGTCGTGCCAAGAAAAAGGAGTTTCCTCCGTACCGCTGGACGCCTGTCTGCGGTAGCATCCGCGCGCCCAGACGGGAGTTGAGATGATGGTGCTGCTTGCTCTGCTGATTGCTTGTTCGAGTGACCCGGGAGCTCCCGCTGTGGGGGCATGCGAGGCGGTGCCCATGCTCTCCGCCGAACAAGCTGGACAGGACGCGCTCGCGCCGCACATCACGATCGCCGAGCAGGAGCTGTTGATGGTGCAGCCCCCCACCTTGGGCATGCAGAAGGTCGGCAGCGAGGGCTTTGCCAAGCTCCGTGCGGCCACCAAGTGCGAGGTCGTGTCCACCAAGTCTGGCAAAGAGGGCACCACAGTCACCCTCAAGCGCACCGGTCCAGGGGTGAATGCCGATGGCTCCATCGGTGCAGAGAAGACCGACGAGCTCGAGTTCTTGGTCGTCGAGACAGACGCGGGACTGCGCGCCCAGACTGGGCTGCAGGCGGCAGTGGACCTGCGCGCTCAGATTGTCGAAGCACAGACCAAGCTGCGACCCAAGCGTGTCGCCGAGCTGTGGCAGTCCATGGGCAACAAGTACCCCGACCCCAGCGTGGCGGTCGATTCAGCTGCAGCTCAGCTGACTCTGCAGAAAGCGGTCATGATGGCCAAGGTCGTTGCGAACTACGACAAGCCGTACATCGCCAAGAAAGAGGGCGAGGTGAACAGCGCCGTCGCGATCGTCTCGAACACGGCAGATCGCGCGATTGTCGACGCCAACGTGACCTTTAGATTTACGGTCAAAGGCAAGAAAGAGCCCCACCTCGAGAAGGTCAAGACGGGCCCAATCGAGGCGGGCAAGGAGATCTCGATCATGGCGCCCATCCCGATTGGGGTGACTGGCGGCGTAACGGTCACACTTGAGGACCTCACCCTGTGATCAGAACTGGTAGGCTTCGACCATGAAAGGCCTCGCAGGACTCAAGCGCGGGCTCGGCTACTTCACTGGCCGCGCCCAGACACCCGACCCCGA
>CAYYHT010000610.1:0-3764 GCA_964471355.1 uncultured Enterobacteriaceae bacterium | reverse complement strand
GGGCATTGCCCTGTCCGATGACGCCGCCGTGTGGCACGCACTGCTGGCCCAGGCTCAAGACGGCCTCGACCTGTCCACGCATCTTGCCCAGGCATCGCTCGATGTCGGTGGCGCGGCGTCTGCAGTGACCACGGCCATCCATCGCATGCAGCGCGACCACGAGACTCATATTCGCGTGTTGTCCGCCGTTCTGTCGCACATGGGTGCGACCTTCCTTCCGATTGCCGAAGGCACCTTGCCGGCGGGCGATCCGCTCGAGCGCTCGGTCAAGCTGGTGCTCGGCAAGCTGGCCGTCGGCATGTCAGCCAAGTCGACCAGCACCGCCCGGCAGCGCTCGGCGAGTGTCGGTGCAACCCACAGTGTGTTGGACCTGATCACGCGCGATCAGCTGGCCCACGCCGACCTGGGCTTCTTGTTGTGGCCGCTGGTTCGCCACAGCTGGAACGAAAAGAAGAAAGACAGCAGTGCCGAATCCTTTGCGGTTGATGTCATCGAGAACGCACTGATCAACGTCGAGCCGGTCGTGCGCACCCGATTGGCCAGGCGACTCAAGACTGTAGGACTGGACCTCGAAGCCGCAGCCTAGATGGCCTTTGATGCGCACACCCATCTGGACTTTGAGGCCTTCGCCCCCGATCGTGCCGCGGTCTGTGAACGGGCCCGTCAGGCCGGCGTCGATGGCTGGCTGATCGCCGGTGCGGCTCCGGCCGACTGGGATCGAATTGAGCGTGTGGCGGCCGAAACAGGGGGTCTGGCGGCGTGTGGTGTGCACCCGTGGTGGCTGTCCGAGCTTGGTGAGGACGCAGTCCAGGCGGCGCTGGCGGACCTTGGGCAGCGCGATGGATTGGCCGCCATTGGCGAGACGGGCCTGGACCATGTGCGCGCGCAAGATGCCACGACCCGCACCAAGCAGCGGGAGTGCTTTCGAGAGCACCTCAGCATCGCGCGGAATCGAAACCTGCCGTTGGTGCTGCACTTGGTTCGGGCCAGCACCGAGGCGCTGCAGCTGTGCCGGCTCGATGGGCTGCCCGAGGCGGGTGGCATGATTCATCGCTGGTCGGGAAAGCCGACTCAGATCGCCGGTGCGGTGTCGCAGGGGCTGTACATCTCGTTTGGGCCGGCAGTGTTGGGCAAGCGCGCGAGCAAGCAGTGGGAGGCGCTCAGGCGAGTGCCACTCGACCAGCTGCTGTTCGAGACGGACTGTCCGGATCAGCCCTTGGAAGGGAAGCAGCGGGGAGAGCCTGCCGATGTGCTTGCGGTCATCGCCAAGGCCGCCCAGGTCCTGAGAGTCGAGCCCGCGGCACTGGCTGAACAAACAGCAGACAACGCCCGGCGATTGTTCCGGGTAGGTTGAGGGCATGTTCCTGCTCCTCCTCACAGGCTGTGTGACCACGGGCTCCATCGATCTGACGCTCGACAGCGACACGGACGTGGTCGAGACGGACACGGACACCGACACCGATGCGGACACAGATACCGACACCGACACCGACGCGGACACCGATACCGACACCGACACGGACACCACCGGCTTCTGCGGCGAGGTCAGCGTCTGGGATTTGCAGCTGGTGGGCAAGGTGGTCGATGCCGATGGTCAGGGCGTTCAAGGGGTCAGCCTGAAGCTCGATGACCGCGGCTGGAACACCGGCACGGTCCTGGGCACCGCGTCCACCAACTGGCAGGGGCAGTTCGAGATGGACGTGAACCAGCTGACCTCGGTCGAGGACTGCTGGGGCATCATCCTGGACTATGTGCTGGTCGGCGAAAAGGGCGGAGAGTCCTCGGAGAAGGGCATCAATCCGTTCCTTCATGGCGCGATCACAGACGGCAGTCTGGTCGCCGACATCACTACAGTGCCTTTGGTGATGGACTAGCGGACACGCATTCGACGCGTTGACTCGATGGTTGTAGGCTGGCGGACTGGAGTGTCCGATGCCGCTCGTTCCCTATGACCAGGCCAGTGCTTGGCAGCGAACCACCGAGTGGTGGCAGCAGGCTGGGCTGGGTGCTTTCGAGGGCGGTGGGGTGCCCAATCTGATCACCAATAGTCGGGCGGCGGGCCGCGCTGCAGCCGCTTTGCTGGCCACACGAGCCCCCGCCGATGGGCCAGTTGTGGTGTGGGAGGCCGGCTCGGGCAATGGACGCTGGGCCGACCAGGTGTTTGCGGCGCTCGAACAGGACGCCGGTGACCGCGGCAAGGCACTGGCCAAGCGACTGACCATTGTGATCACCGAGCTTTCCGAGGGCACCATTCGCGAGACCGCCGGACAGCCCCGAATCGCCCGGCGCATTGCCGCGGGTCAGCTCGACATCGCGGTCTGGGACATCACCTCGGGCCAGCTGCCCCATCTGGTGAGTGATGGCAGCGACGCTCCCACGCCGGTGGCGGTGTTTGCGACCTATGTGGCCTGCTGCATTCCGCCGAAGCAGATTCGCCATACCTCTGCGGGCTGGTTTCAGCTGCACACACTCGAAGATGAGGCTGGCGAGCCCGGCCGCGGCTTTCTGGGCACCGCACAGTGGGAGGACGCCGACCTCGACACCCTGTTCGACGATGGCCGTCATGCGCTCGTGGTCAAGCGCACGCTCGAGCGGCTGAACAGCGGCACCCTGGTCTATCCGTGGCGGTTTGCGGCGTTCATGGACCACCTGCGGGGCTACGCGCCCGAGGCGATGCTGGTCGTGAACGATGTCGGTGCCTGCGACGAGCACTTGATGCTCAGCAGCAAAGACCGCATGCCGCAGCACTACGAGGGCTCGATGGCCCACTCGGTGGACTTCCCGTGGTTCGACGAATGGGCCCAGGTCTTTGGAGGCAGCGTGTTGCGCACGGGCAATCCCCTGCGCCAAGTCCAGACCGCCGTCGTGCTTCCAGAGCACCATCCGGACGCCAACATCTCTGCTGCGTTCACCCGCTATGTGGCGTCAGACACCAGCCTCGACGACCTCGCCGACTTCACCGAGGCTGCGTATGCGGCCCTGCAAGGCCGCGAGATTCGGACCGCGACGCGGTTCTACGAGCGCTGCCACCAGCTGGACCCCGACAACACGGAGTTCGTCTTGAACATCGGTCAGCTGTGCATGGCGCAGGGTCATATGGACCGGGCGATTGTATGGATGCAGCGTGGCAAGGCCCGTGATGCACACGGTGAGGTGGACTGGGATGCCCACATTGCCGAGGTCAAGCGCCGCCAGCTCTAGGCCGTCAGCTGCTGCCGAGCGGTGCCACCAGTGTGATCTCCATGTTCACGATGTCCTGAACCAGGTTGTCTTTCATGCCTGGGTACAGCAGACCGAAGTCGCGGCGGTCGATGTCGAACTGGGTGTTGGCTTTGACCTGGCCGCCCTCGATGGTGATGTTCGCGGGAAAGCTGATGCGCTTGGTCTTGCCGACGATGGTCATGTCGCCGGTGACTGTGTGGGTGAAGCCATCGACGTCGGAGCCTTCGGCAACCGCGCTCGAGGTGAAGGTCGAGTGGGGGTACTTGGCGACGTCAAAGAAGTCGGCGTCCTTGAGGTGCTTGGTCAGGCGGGGATGGTCGGATTCCATGGAGTCCATGTCCGCTTTGTACTGGATTGAGGTGACCTTTCCGTCGGTGACGGCCACAGCGCCCTTGTACTGATTGATGACCGTGGGGTGGCTGCCGACGACCTTGCTGGGGATGAACACCAGCCTGGACTGGGCCAGATCGATCGGAGCGCCGGCCAACTCGGAAGCGACCTTGGTGGTTTCGACCGTGGGCGCATCGCTGACGACGGCGTCC
>CAYYHT010000609.1:0-5018 GCA_964471355.1 uncultured Enterobacteriaceae bacterium | reverse complement strand
TTGCAGCGGATCGACGGCGAGACGAAGCTCGCCGCTCCTTGGACACTACGGACTCGCCCCACTAGGCCTCGCTCTCATCCCAGAATGCACTGACGACGGGAAGTGGCGGACGCGTACGCATGGCGCCCTCGTCGTCGGGGTCGAGGATCAGGCGGAAGCCGGCCTGCTCAACTGTCAGCACGCCATCGCCACCGACGCGGAACTTGTGCTCGCCCTTGGTCTGGTAGCCGCGCTTGAGCAGCCAGCGGACCTCGGGACGCTTGCTCTGCGTCTCGGTCGCGGGCTCGATGTCGAAGATGCAGTCGCCTTTGACGGCGCCGGGCTCTTTTGGAGCCAGACGCAGCACGCCAAATGGCGCACCGGTGCCGTCGCAGAGCCGAACAGTATGGGAGGGAAGACTCATGATTAGCGAATCGACCCGTCGACTGGGTCGGCGACGATGAGGAAGCCATCTTTGCCGTTGGTCGGGGTCAGCCCGCCAATCTCGGCGTCCGTGGTGCCGGCCACCAGCAGGTCACGGCCGCTGTAGGAGACGCTGGCCGCGCTGGTGAAGGTGCCCGGGGTGCCGCCGATCTTGCTGTAGTTGACCACGCCCGCCGCAGTCAGCGACGTGATGTGGCTCTGAGCGTTGGTGCCGTCGACGTAGTTGGCGTAGCCCACGGCATAGACGGTGCCGTCGTGACCCAGGTCGATGCCGATGCACGCGTTGTTGCCGCTGGTCTCGCCGCCCTGGGTGGTCCAGGCAACGGTGCTGATGTCGGTGCGCTTCTGCACGACCCAGTCCTGACTCGAGACGAGGGCTGCGCCCAACGTGCCCTGGGTGGTGCCGCAGATGTACACGCCATCATCGCCCTCGACGATGTCTGCGAGGTAGTCCGGCCCGGTGGAGCTGATCATCTCGAAGCCGGTCAGCGCGCCGGCGCTGCTGTAGACCGCGATGTAGCCGTCGACGTCCTGGGTGACATGAGTGCCTGCATCGGAGTCGGTCAGCGTGCCACTGCCGAAGCCGACGACCCAGACCGAGCCATCGGACGCCACCATGAAGTTGGCCGCGCGGTTTGAGGTGCCGCCAGTGACGACCGTCTTGGACCACTCTTCGTTGCCGTTCGACGCGTACTTGACCAAGTGGACCGACCCGCCGCTGAGCGTGTCGGCCAGCACGTAGACCGAGCCGTCATCGGCGATGGCGGCCTGGGTGCCGTATGAGTCGACGCCGCCGAACTTGAAGACCTTGGGGGCGAAGTACTCGGTGCCATCGGTCTGGTAGGTGTACAGGCCCAGGCTCTGCGAGTTGTCGCCGCCGGTTGCCTTGAGCTGGCTGGCGATGGCGAGCTGGCCCGCGGCATTGACGCGGCAGCGGCGGCCGATGTTGCCGATGGCAGCCGTCTCGTTGTTGGTCCAAGCGACGGTGCCGTCCAGGCCCGTCTTGTCGGCGTGGGTGGTGCCAGAGGCGCCCAGGTTCACGTAGCCGCAGGTGTAGACATTGCCCGCCGCGTCGGTGTCGACGGAGTGCAGGTGGTCCCCGGTGAAGCCCGAATCCTTGAGCACAGCGCCGGTGAAGCTGCGGTTCACGTAGATGTCGAGCTCGATGGTCGTGTCGCCGGTCTGCGAGGCCGCATCGGTGGCGGTCAGAGTCAGCGTCGCCATGCCGGTGACGCCGGCTGCAGGGCTGGCGGCGATGGTGCGGTCAGCGCCGGTGCCCGAGACCACCAAGCTGCCCGCTGGGAACAGGGCGGTGTCGTCCGAGCTGACGTCGAGGGTGACGGTGTCGACGTCTTCGTCGGTCAGGGTGACCGCGATGTCGATGGACTCGCCTGCAGGACCCTCATCGGATGCAGCGGCCACGGTGGGCAGTGCGTCGGTGTCCGTGTCGGTATCGGTATCGGTATCCGAATCGGTGTCGGTATCGGTGTCCGTCTCGACCATGTCGGTGTCGGTGTCGGTATCGGGACCGTTGCAGGCGATGACCAGGGCGAGGGAGAGCAGGGAAGCGGTTCGCATGGGGTGGCCTCGTGTCGGTGGATGCGTTGAAGGCCGGCCAGTAACTCGAACAGCGCAGGCAGCCTCTCAGACTGCCAAAGGGCTCAGTTCGAGGCGCTCGACGAGCACGTCTGCATCATGCCATTGCACTTGATTGTGCAGCTTCCACCGGGAGGACACTCTGCTGTTCCGGTGACCTGCAGGCCGTCGCCAAAGTCGGCGACGATGTCATGGGTGCCAGCGGGAACGGAGCCGGGTGTCCGATCCTGTCCGCCAATGCGCAGCATCGCGCTTGTCTTGCCCTGCACGGCAAAGGTGCTGGTGGGGGCTGCTGCTTTGGGGGGCGCGACCTCGGGCCTCTCTGGCGGTGGTTTCGCCTCGGGCTCCGGCGCAGATTCGACCTCTGGGGCGGGTTCGGCCTTCGGCTCGTCGGCGGGGGTGGGCTTGCGCTTGGCGGGGCTGGCCCGGACGGGTTCGGAGTCGTCGTCTGGCTCTGGGGGCTGGGCCTCGACGTCGTCGGTCGGCTGGTCGGTCTCGACGTCGGCGACGGCCGGGGGCTCGGTGTCGACCGCGGCGGGGGAGAGCACGCCGCTGGCCCAGACCGCCGCAAGCAGGGCGACGACCAGCAATACAGCACCCCCTGCAGCAAAGGCAGACGACGCTCCGACGACCGCCACGGTGACGGTACTGGGGTAGCTGCCGGTTCCTTCCAGCGGCGGAGGAGGCGGCTCGGCGATCAGCTCTGTGGGCGCGGTCACCGGTTCGGCGGGCTGCGGTGCCGCCTCGGGCACAGGTCGGGCCAGGGTCGAGTCCGACAGGGTCTGGCCGACCAGTCCTCCCTCTTCAGAATGGGCTTCGGGCCACGGGCGACCTCGGGCCCAGCGCTTGAGGGTGGGTCCGTCCATGCGGTCGGCCATGCGCTCACATCGTTCGCCCAGCGCGCCGGCATTGGGCCGCTTGTCGAGGTCGTGCTCCAGGCAGTCCAGCAGCAGGTCCCACACGGCATCGGGGACCGAGCTTGGCAGCGTCTTCAGGCGGCTCTCGAGGAAATCCACATAGCGCTCGGGGGACATCGCATAGCCGGCCATCATGGGCGGAGTGACGTCCTCGTACAGGCGCTGGCCAGCGAGCCCTTCGAACAGGCAGCAGCCCAGTGCGAACACGTCTCCGGCGGGGGAGGGGGTGGTGTCGATGAACCGCTCGGGCGCCATGTAGGGCAGGCTGCCGACCATCATGTTGGTGGCGGTCTTGGCCTCGCGGGCGCTGGTGTCGGACCGGGCGATGCCAAAGTCCAGCAGCTTGACCTGGCCGTGGGTGCCGATTCGGATGTTGGCGGGCTTGATATCTCGGTGCACCAGGTCCAAATTTCGCCACGCCGCGTCGAGTGCGTTCGCCACCTCGCCGATGGCTTGCAACAGGGCACGCGGCTGCATGGGGTCCGGCTTGGCAAAGCACCCATCCAGGTCCTGGCCCTCGACATATTCGGTGATGAGCGCGACCCTCCCATTCACCATCGAGACGTCGTGCACCCCCAGAATGACCGGGTGTTCGAGGCCCGCGAGCAGCCGTCCCTCATCGCGCAACCGCTCGACCGCCTGTCCCTCGGGGTCGAGTCCCAAGCGCAGCACCTTGAGGGCGACGGTCTTCTTCAAGCCGCCGGCAGTCTCCATCGCGGCCAGGTAGACCTCGCCGAAGCCGCCCTTGCCCAGGCAGGTCTCGATGGTGAAGGTCCTGGACCCTTGGTCTGGCTCTGGCGTCGTCACCGGCCGACGGTAGCACCCGCGTCGTCCGCGAGTACGGAACTCCGGCGCAATGGCGCTCTCCATCGAGTAGGTTGACTCCATGAAAGCTCACTTCCTCTGTTTGTTTCTGGTCGCTTGCACTGGCGCCGACTCCGATTCCACGGTCGAGACCGATGACACGGACGACACCGAAGACACCGAGCCGGCGACCGACTTCATGGGCGTCGACATTGCCTTGGACGAGGACTGCGCAGGCATTGTCGGGCTGACCGGCCAAGCCATCTTGGACAAGCGCACCGACGGCCACGTCTCGACCCTGGCCTACGTCACCGCCGCGGCCGAGATGGTCGACCCGACCGAGGTCACCGTCGTGCTGACTTGGCCCGACTCACCCGTGGCAACCTGCTACCCGGCGTGGGATGAGACGCCGCTGTACTTGGCCGAGGCGCGGGTCGGCATTCACGGCCTGCAGATGTCCATCACCACTGCTGACGGGCACTACGCCGAGACCATGGACGCGACCGCTTGGTACGTGCCCTACCAGGGCACACCGGCATCGGCCTATGCGGTGGGAACCAAGACCTATGCCGGCCTCGACGGCGACTGGGTTCCGTTCCCCGAGTACAGCTCGACCGGCGCGAACATGGACTTCAACGTGACCCTGGCCACCTATGTTCAGGGCACCGTCGCCATGGGCAACATCCCGCTCGACCGCATGGAAGCCGGGGTCTTTGGCAGTCGCTTCGCTGTCGCGACATGGCCTCACGCGGAGTAGGCAACGGTGATGCGCAGCACCTCCACCCTGCAACTGACCGCCTTTTCCGCCCTGCTCACAGGCCTGGTCGGGTGTTCGGCGACCTACGATGTGGCCTTTGAAGTGACCTTGGACGACGTGCTGTCCAGGCACGTTGGGCGGGTCGTCATGGTCGTGCAGCCCACAGACTCGAGCCCCGCCGATGTGTTCAAGTCCAACACATTCCAGAGGGTGAGGATGCACAAGGCCACCGTCACCACATGCTGTGCGCCAAATCCCGAAGTCGAGCTGTACGCCTACTTGGACGAAGACGGGGACGGAGTCTGGGACCCGGCCGAGGCGCGGGCTGCCCATGCAGGCAATCCGGTCACCCTCAACACCCCGACCACGCACGTGAAGCTGGCGCTGGCCGCGGTCGCCGAACCCGTCATCCCCGACCTGTTCGAGTAGCTCTCGGCGGAGCACGGGGTCACGCACCTACTTACAGGCTTCGGCCAAGCCGAGCTCGCAGGCCCGGGCTTTGAGGCGAGCGGACTCGGCGG
>CAYYHT010000608.1:0-5031 GCA_964471355.1 uncultured Enterobacteriaceae bacterium | reverse complement strand
TGCTAGAACAGCTCGGTGCTGCGGAAGAAGGTCGCGATCTCGATCGCGGCATTCTCGGTGCTGTCCGAGCCGTGCACGGCGTTCTCGCCCATGCTGTTGGCGTACAGCTTGCGCAGGGTGCCGTCCGCGGCGTTCGCGGGGTTGGTGGCGCCCATGATCTCGCGGTTCTTGAGCACCGCGTTCTCGCCCTCGAGGCAGATGACAACGCAGGGGTTGCTGGTCATGAACTCGACGAGCTCGCCGTAGAACGGACGCTCGGCGTGCACAGCGTAGAAGCCAGCGGCCTCTTGTTTGGACAGCCAGACCTTGCGGATGCCAGCGATGCGAAGGCCTTCCTCCTCAAAACGGGCGAGGATGGGACCGACCACGTTCTTGGCGGTGGCGTCGGGCTTGATGATGGACAGAGTGCGCTCGATGGCCATGATGGACCTCCTTGAAGTCGGGCCGGGTAACGCCGGCTCGCACTCACAACAACCAGGAGTACGCTCGTTCAAGCGCTTGCCGCCCTCCACTCTCCACAACCTCGCCGTGGGCCAGCGTGATGCGGTCGAAGTCCCAGGCCAGAATGGCCTCGATGGACGCCTTGAGCTTGGCGTCGTCGCCCTTCCATAAGGTGAAGCGCCCTGCCCTTGGCCACGCCGGCTTGCGGTGCCCGCCCAGCAGCTTGAGCGGGATCTTGTACAGAATCCCGACCTCGTGCAGGTTGAACAGGTGGTCGGTCAGCAGCAGCGTCCGACTCGGCTTGTGCAGGAATGCGACTTCGTCCCAGGCGCGGTTGCCCTCGATCTCGTGGAACTCGAACTCGTCCCAACCCTCGGGTGCTCCCGCATCGAGCCAGTGCGGGTCGGGCAGCGGAACGCCCTTGTAGCGCAGCCCTGGAGCCGCAGAGAGCAGCGCATCAGGCCAGACTTCCTTGGCCGCACCACAGAACAGGTGGTGCACCTTGCTGGGCGCGATGATGTGGCTCACCCGGCCCAGCTCGTCGACGCTGCGAACCAGCTCGTCGTCCAGCTCAATGGGGCTGTGCACCCACAACGACGAATCGGCGAGACGGATGATGGTCATGCGCACGCCGATGTTGAGTGTCGTCGGCTTGAACCGAAACGGCTTGTTGGCGACCCACAGGCCGTCGGTGAGCTGCCTGAGCACTAGCCCTGCAGGACCTCGGCCATGAGCTTGCCCAGGTGTGCCGGGTTCTTGACGATGTGCACGCCCGCTTCGCTGAGGGCGGCAAACTTGGCCTCTGCTGTGCCCTTTCCGCCACTGACGATGGCGCCTGCGTGGCCCATCCGTCGGCCGGGAGGAGCCGAGACACCAGCGATGAAGCCCACGACCGGCTTGGTCATGTTGTCGGCAATCCAGGCTGCGGCCTCTTCCTCGGCGCTGCCGCCGATCTCGCCGACCATGATGACCGCGTCGGTATCGGGGTCAGCGTTGAACAGCTCGAGCACGTCGATGAACTTGGTGCCAATGATGGGGTCGCCACCAATGCCCACGCAGGATGACTGCCCCAGCCCTTCGGCGGACAGCTGCCCAACCGCGCTGTAGGTGAGCGTTCCCGAGCGGGACAGCACGCCGACACGACCGGGCTTGTGGATGTGACCGGGCATGATGCCCATCTTGCATTCGCCGGGAGTGATGACTCCAGGACAGTTCGGACCGACCATGCGGCTGTTGCTGTCCTTGAGAATGCTCCACACCTTGACCATGTCGGCCACGGGCACGCCTTCGGTGATTGGAATCACCAGGGGCAGCTCGGCGGCGATGGCTTCGAGGATTCCGTCGGCGCAGAACGGCGGCGGAACGAAGATCATCGTGGCGTTGGCGTGGGTCTCGGCGACCGCTTCCTTGACCGTGTTGTAGATCGGAATGCCGGTGTCTTCGAAGGTCGTGCCGCCCTTTCCGGGAACGACGCCGCCGACGATGTTGGTGCCGTACTCGCGGCACAGCTTGGTGTGCAGTGCGCCGGACTTGCCGGTGATGCCCTGGACCAGGACCTTGGTGTCCTTGTTGACGAGGATAGACATTCTACTGCCCCCTTGCTGCGTTGACGGCGGCGGTAGCGGCCTCGTCGAGTGTGGATGCGGCGATGACGTTGACGCCCGAGGCGGCCAAGATGGCCTTGCCCTTCTCGGCGTTGGTTCCGGCGAGGCGCACGACCAGCGGCACCTCGAGGCCCACGTTCTTGATGGCGGCGATGATGCCGTTGGCGATGACATCGCAGCGCATGATGCCGCCGAAGATGTTGACCAAGATGGACTTCACGTTCTTGTCGCGGGTGATGATCTCGAAGGCTGCGGTGACAGCCGACTCGGTGGCACCGCCTCCGACGTCCAGGAAGTTCGCGGGCTCGCTGCCCTTGAGCTTGATGATGTCCATGGTGGCCATGGCCAGGCCTGCACCGTTCACCAAGCAACCCACGTCACCGTCGAGCTTGATGAAGGACAGTCCGTGCTTGCCGGCTTCGACCTCGGCGGCGTCCTCTTCGTCCAAGTCGCGCATCTCGAGCACGTCCTTGTGCCGGTACAGCGCGTTGTCGTCAAAGGTCATCTTGCAGTCGAGCGCAATCAAGCTGCTGTCGCCCTGAACCACCAACGGGTTCACTTCGAGCATCGAGCAGTCCATCTTGACGTAGCAGTTGTACAGCTTGATGAGGAACTTGGTCGCGTACTTGACCTCGGTCTTGCTCATGCCAAGCTCAAACGCCAGCTGACGCGCCTGGAAGGGCATCAGGCCGACGGTCGGGTCAACCCAGACCTTCTTGATGGCCTCGGGGCTGTCGTGAGCGAGGTCCTCGATGGAGGTTCCGCCCTCGGCAGCGCCCATCAGCATGACCTTGTTCTCGGAACGGTCGAGCAGCACAGCGAGGTAGAGCTCTCGCTGGATGTCAGCACCGCCCTCGACGTAGACCGTCTTGACGCGCTTGCCTTCGGGTCCGGTCTGCTTGGTGACCAAGGTGTTGCCCAGGATCTTGCTGGATGCAGCCTGGACGTCCTCGATGCTGCGGCACAGCTGAACGCCACCGTAGCCATCGGTGGGATGTCCAGCACCCGCGGCCTCGAGCTCGGCATCGGTGCTGTGCTCTTTGAAGCGACCCAGGCCGCGTCCGCCTGCATGAATCTGCGACTTCACAACCCAGAAGCCTCCGCCCAGCTCGTTGGCTGCGGCGATGGCGTCGTCGACGGTCTGAGCGTCCTTGCCGGGAGGCACAGGCACGCCGTGATTGCGAAGTACGGACTTCGCTTGGAACTCATGAATCTTCATTGGATCTCCAAAGAGAGCTAGTCGTGCGGAATCGAGAGCTTGGAGACCACGCCCACGGAGCGTGGGTCCTGGCCCTCTGCGATGTATTTAGGACGGACGATGGGGTTGCCCTTGCCACCGCGGAAGCGGGTGCGCTCGTCGAGAATCTGGGCGGCGATGCCGCTGCATCGGGACAGACCAAACAGGACTGTGTAGTAGTCCGAGTTCTTGAGGCCCGATGCGTTGAGGAGCGTGCCCGAGACGGCGTCGACGTTGGGGTACGGGTTCTTGATCTTTGGGTGCTCTTTGAGCACGCGGACGGCCACCCGGCGCATGGTTGCGGCGGTGCGGAACAGCTCGTCATCGGGGCAGACTTCTTCGCCGACCTGGTACTGAATCGTGGCGCGAGGGTCCTCGGCGCGCAGCACAGCGTGGCCGTAGCCGTAGATCTTGTCCTTGTTGGCCAGGGCCTCGCGGATGAAGCGCTCGATGTCTTCTTCTTTGCTTGAGCCGACCTTCTTGACGAAGTTGAGGCAGTCCTGGTTGGCGCGGCCGTGCAGGGGGCCGTACAGCCCCGCCATCGCGGCTGCCAAGCTGCTGTACACGTCGGTGTGGGCCGATGCGACAGCCTTGCCGGTGAACGTCGACAGGTTTCCGCCGCCGTGGTCCATGTGCAGGATGTAGAAGGTGCGCAGCATCTTGGTCAGCGCGGGAACGTTGGCGCCGGGCACACCCAACATCAGGGCGAAGTCCTCGATGAGTCCCTCGTTGGGGTTGGGTGCAATCGGGTCGCCCCAGCCCTCGCGGATGCGGAAGATGGCGGCCACCAGCTCGGGCATGCGCGCGATGCAGTTGTAGGCGTCTTCTTGCCAGTCACCGGTCTTGGTGGTCATGCCCAAGAACAGCAGCCCGCTCATGAACCACTCCATGGGGTGGCCAGACTTGGGAAGCTGCTTGAGCAGGTTGATGACCTCGGCCGGCACGCCGCGGCGGCGCTTGAGCTCGGCGTCGAACTCCTGGAACTGCTCGTCGGTGGGCAGCTCGCCGTGCAGCATCAAATAGACAACCGACTCTTCTTCGAGGAAGGCCAGCTGCTTGATGGGGTAGCCGCGGTACGAGACGCCCTCGTTCGGATCGACGCGGCTGGTCCGGCAGGTGCCCACCGGGAAGCCGCGCATGCCCGTGTTCAGGTGCCCCCGCGTAATGGTGAAGAGTGCTTCATTCGCGTCGTCAGACATCGCCCCTCCCTACACTCAAACAGCATCGCCACGCGTGGAGAGACCGAGAGCAGCGTTGTGGAGTAGCTGGGGATGAGTCCAGGATCAAGGGGTTTCCAGACAAGGCGCGAGCCCTCATCCATGGCCACTCGACACGGTGGACAGAATCGACACAGCCGCCCGCAGCTGGACCAGCCGGGGCGCGCGGGCTCTCGTTCAGTCAGATGTAGCGAACCGACTTCGCGACCTGATCGACGGCGTTGAACACAGCTTCATGCTGCCCAAAGGGTGCCTGTCCGGTGACCACCACCACCATGTCGTGCTCCACGGTCACAAATTGGCGGCGTTGTCGCCAGGGGACGCCGCCGTGCTCGTACTCGAGTTCCAGCCACATCTCGCCGTCATCCATGTCTTCGTCGATGACCGACTGCCCCATACCGACCAGTTGATCAGGGGCTGGAGCATCTTCACGCAAGTACGGCCCCACAAAGAAGACCATGGCGTCGCTCATTGTGCTCCCATCAAAGAGCTCGAAGGCCCAGTCACCGTAAAAGGGCGTGCCGCGAACTGA
>CAYYHT010000607.1:0-5032 GCA_964471355.1 uncultured Enterobacteriaceae bacterium | reverse complement strand
CCCCGAGGCGTAGTATTCGCCCTTCTTCACGGCATGGAGTGCCAGAATGGCAATTCAAACCACCGGCGGGCACGTCGGCGGATTCCTGCAGACGAACCGCACCGACAACTGGTGGGTTGGCCCCTTGGTCACCTTCCTGGCGTTGGCAGCTTGGTTGATCTTCTACTTCCTGCGCGCCATGGAAGGCCAGTACTACGCGGTGGGTCCCTACCTGTCCCCGTTCTACGCGCCTCTCATCTACGCAGACCCCAGCCAGGTCACCAACGGCGGCGCGCACATTTCGCACGCCTTCTTGGGAACTTGGCCGTCGTGGTGGCCGGCCTTTGTGCCCGCCTCTCCGGCGCTGATCATCGGCATGTTCCCCGGGACTTTCCGGCTGACTTGCTACTACTACCGCAAGGCCTACTACCGCGCGTTCGGCCACACGCCGACGGGCTGTGCAGTCGGCCCGGCCCCTTCGGTCGTCGGTGGCTACCAAGGCGAGACCGGACTCTGGATCTTCCAGAACCTGCACCGGTACACGCTGTACTTCGCCATCATTCTGCTGCCCTTCCTGTACTACGAAGCGGCCAGCAGCTTCTTCTACAAGGGAAGCTTCGGCATTGGTCTGGGTGGCTTGCTCATCACGGCAAACGCCGTTCTGCTGACCGGCTACACGCTCGGTTGCCACGCATGGCGCCACCTCATCGGCGGCAAGCTCAACTGCTTCAGCTGTGACGGCGTCAGCCGCAATCGGCACCAAGCTTGGTCCTTTACGACCTGGCTCAACGAGCGGCACATGCTGTTCGCCTGGGTCAGCCTCTGGTGGATTCTCTTCACCGACGTCTACATCACGCTGTGCAGCCGCGGCATCATCAGCGATCCCAACACTTGGGGCACTTTCTAGATGAGTACCTTCGACATCAACGAAATCGAGACCATCGAGCATGACGTCATCGTCATCGGTGCGGGCGGAGCGGGGCTTCGCGCCGCCATCGAATGCTCGCGTCAGGGCCTCGACACCGGCATCGTCTGCAAGTCGCTGCTCGGCAAGGCCCACACGGTCATGGCCGAGGGCGGAGCTGCAGCGGCTCTGGGCAACGTCGACTCCCGTGACAACTGGAAGATTCACTTCCGCGACACCATGCGCGGCGGCAAATTCCTGAACTCATGGCGCATGGCCGAGCACCACGCCAAGGAGTCCGCGGACCGCATCCGCGAGCTCGAGACCTGGGGCGCTGTCTTTGACCGCACCCCCAAGGGGCTCATCAACCAGCGCAACTTCGGTGGCCACCGCTACCCGCGTCTGGCTCACACCGGTGACCGCACCGGCCTCGAGCTGATTCGTACGCTGCAAGACAAGGGCGTGCACAGCGGCATCACGGTGCACATGGAGTGCCGTGCTGTCGACCTGATTCGCGACAGCGAGGGGCGCATTGCCGGTGCCACGGCGATCTGGCGCGAGCTGGGTCGCTACGTGCTGTTCAAAGCCAAGGCCGTCATCTTTGCGACGGGCGGCTCGGGCAAGGTCTGGCGCAACACCAGCAACAGCTGGGAGTACACCGCAGACGGTCAATCCATGGCGATGCGCGTTGGCGCCGAGCTCATGGACGTCGAGTTTGTGCAGTTCCACCCGACAGGCATGGTCTGGCCACCGTCCGTCAGCGGCACGTTGGTGACCGAGGGCGTGCGCGGCGAGGGCGGCATTCTCACGAACAGTGAAGGCAAGCGCTTCATGTTCAACTACATCCCACCGCGCTTTGTCGAAGAGACCGCAGACACCATCGAAGAGGCCGACCGCTGGTCAGCCGGTGACATGACTGCGCGTCGTCCTCCCGAGCTGTTGACCCGCGACGTGGTGGCACGCGCCATCAAGAGCGAAGTCGCAGCCGGTCGTGGCACGCCACACGGTGGTGCCTACCTCGACATCGGCAGCCGCCGAGACGCCGACTACATCAAGAAGAAACTGCCGTCGATGTACCACCAGTTCAAAGAGCTGGCCGAGATCGACATCACAGCGCAGCCCATGGAGGTTGGACCGACCTGTCACTACCAAATGGGCGGCATTCGGGTCGACCCCGACACCCAGATGACCAAGGTCCCCGGCCTGTTTGCCTGCGGCGAGTGTGCGGCAGGACTGCACGGCGCCAACCGGTTGGGTGGCAACAGCCTGTCCGACCTGCTCGTGTTTGGCCGCCTCGCTGGTGTGGGTGCTGCCGAGTACATCAAGGACAACAAGCCCGGCGACATTGACGTCGCCGCGGTCGAGAAGAGCTTCGCCGAAGCCCGCGCTCCACTGAACCGCGAAAAGGGACTCAACCCGTACGTGGTGCACGACGAGCTGCGCGACCTGATGGACGAGTACGCAGGCATCTGGCGCGACGACGAGCGCTTGGCCACCGGCCTGGCCAAGATCGCCGAGATCAAAGCCAAGCTGGGCGACGTCAAGGCCTATGGCTCCAGCCAATACAATCCCGGCTGGCACGAAGCCCTCGACCTACCCAACTTGGTGCTGTACGCCGAGTGCTCTACAGCAGCCGCCAAGATGCGCCAAGAGAGCCGAGGCGCGCACAGTCGCGTCGACTTCGAAGGCGAGCGCGAAGAGTGGGGCAAATACAACATCGTCAGTCGCCTGAAGGCGGACGGCACCGTCGAACTCGAGCGAATCGAGCGCGGCGAGCCCAACCCCGAGCTCAAGGCCATTGCACGAACCACTGCCGACGAAGTCGTCGCCCTGGAGGGCCCGATCAATGGGTAAACAGCGCAGCATCCGCGTCTGGCGCGGCGACAAATCCGGCGGCGGCTTCCAGGAGTACACCTGTGAAGTCGACGAAGGCATGGTCGTTCTCGATCTCATCTTCCTGGCCCAGTCCGAGCATGCCAATGACCTCGCGGTTCGCTGGAACTGCAAGGCAGGCAAGTGCGGCTCGTGCAGCATGGAGATCAATGGCAAGCCCAAGCTGGGCTGCATGACTCGATTGTCCGACTACCCCGAAGACGAAGTCATCACGGTCCAGCCGATGAAGACCTTCCCCTCCATTCGCGACTTGGTCTGCGATGTCTCCTGGAACTACCAGAAGAACAAAGAGATCAAGCCGTTCAAGGGTCCCGAAGGCAAGACCGACTACGTCATGGAGACCATCGACGTCGAGCGCGTACAAGAGTTCCGCAAGTGCATTGAGTGCTTCTTGTGCCAGGACACCTGCCACGTGCTGCGCGACCAAGACGCCAAGGACAAGTTCGTCGGTCCCCGCTACATGATTCGCTTGGCCCAGCTCGACATGCATCCTCACGACCAAGAGGACCGCATTCCAGCGACCAAGGACATCCACGGCTCGGGCTACTGCAACATCACTCGATGCTGCACCGAGGTCTGCCCCGAGCACATCGGCATCACCGACAACGGCATCATCCCGATGAAGGAGCGCGTCGTCGACCGCTTCTACGATCCCGTCACCATGCTGGCCAGAGCGATCTTCGGCGGCAAGTAGTGCCGTTCAAGCGGGTCGGTGACGTCAGCCGAAGCACCGTGACCGTTCCGTACTCCACCCTGTGTGAGGGCGGAGACCTGATTGTGGTTGAGACGCCTCAGGGTGAAGAGGTCATCTTCATTCACGCGGGCTGTCCAGATGCCCATAGGTTCGTGCTGCCAGGAAAGGGCCCAGTGCTCGCAAACGGCCGCCTGGGGGACCACCATGTGGTGGTGGTCTGTGACGTGGACGCTGTGGACGACGAGGGCTCGGTGGAGCTCGGTATGGATGGCTTGGTGGCTATTCCTCCACGACCGGATTGGGTGGGCTTCCTGTCTACGGAGCCTGTTGAACACGACACCTGGGTGCCCTTGGGGCGTACAGGCGGGTGGTGGTGTTCGGGTGTGCGCGCCAAGCGCCTGTCTCACCGCGCGTTGTTGCGTGGCTTCTGTGAACTTGGCGGTCAGATTGAGCGCGAGGTGGACGAGGCCGCCGCCAGCTTCATGCGGTTGCAGACGTTCACCCGTCTGATGGCGGGACTTCAGGCTCGCGCGGCCGAGCTCGAAACGTCGTTCTATGTGTCGGGTCTGGGTTGGGGGTTTCTGGGTCGAATGAGCTCATCTGGGCCTGACCCTAGCTTGGAAGCAGCGATTCAGCGCTTGCATGCCAGCAGCGGCGGACTGCCTGCCGAAGAGGCCACCCGGGTTGAGCGCGGAGTCTGGTTGGCGGCCGGGTTCCCTGCGTTCTGGTCATTGTGTATTCCCGATGGCCTGTCATTTGGACGGGACAGGACCCTCGCGCTGCGCGCGCTCGCTGCCGGAGACCTCTGGGGAGCTCAGACCCACCTGCAGGATGCCCAGGTCTCGGGGGACATGGGCGTGCAGATTGTGGGCCTGGAGGCGTTCACACATGTCGCCCTGAACACACCGTCGGTTGCGCTCGAACTGTGGGACGAGCTGCTGGACAAGGACTCGAGCAGCGACTTCTGTCACCTGCAACGCAGCCGCCACCTGCGCAGATTCGGGACCGAGGAACAAGCCCTCAAATCGGTTGACCAATGGCTGCTCGATGGCCATCACGAGGGCCACGCGCTGCGGTTCAAGCAGGCGATGTTGGCCGGCGCTCCTGACCCGCCAACCGAGCTTGACGCCGACGTCGCGCGGGTGGTTGCTCTGGCGACCGAGCGGGCGAAACGGCTCAATGAATCGGGTGGCTCGGCAGTGCTGTGGGCGGTGTTCGAGTTGGAGGCCGCGACGGCACAGGAGTGGCTATTTGACCATGGTGTTTCCGCCGTCGACCTGGCGACAGCGCTGCGCGACAGTCCGGGGCCGCTGGCCGACACCTCCGGAGTGCTAGAGATTGCGCGGGTCTGGGCTGATGCACTCTGCGCACTGTTTGTCACGCTGGAGATGTTGCTGCTGACGCTGTTGCAGGCGACCGAGTCGGCACCCGAAAAGCCGTTCAGTCGCATGGAATTGGTGCGGTTGCTGCTCGGTGGACTCGAGGAGGCGGCCATCGACACCAAGACGATGCCGTCCCCGGAGTTCATCGATGCGTCGGATCTTGAGTCCATCTTTGAGTCG
>CAYYHT010000606.1:0-5032 GCA_964471355.1 uncultured Enterobacteriaceae bacterium | reverse complement strand
TTCGTAGCTGACTCGGACGCGATCGCCGTCCCCGTCCGGAGTGAACGTCAGCACCCGGTCTTTGAGGGTTAGGATCAGTGCGCCCTTCTTGGTGCGTCGCGATGTCAGCGCGGGCATTTGTTTGACCATGGAGGCCAAGTCCGAGAGCAGCTCCTTTCGGGCGGCGGTTGCTTCCGCCTTCAGCGCCGCGAGGTTCTCGGCTGCAGCTTTTGCTTCTGCCTCTGCTTTCTTTGCGGCTTCGTCAGCACTCTCGAGAGTCTTGTTGAAGCGGGATGCGAGGTCCGAAAACTTCTTGGCCAATCTGTCCTCCTGGACGGTTCAGTAGTCTACCGTGGATGGTTCCCAATGATGGTACCTATCGTTTGACCAGATGGAGAATCCTGGTCACAGAGCTCTGCGGGGGGCAATGCGGCCAATCGGTGTGACGGCATGCGGCATTTCATCCGCAATTGCGTTGGCCCCCCAGGGTGGAACCGGCATGCAGGGCAGGTTGGCAGCCTGGCTCACGTTGGATCGTCCTTTGCAGAAGCAAGCACGCGCACCCTCTGGTGCTGCTTTGTTCGCAATTGGGAGCTGATTTGGACCCGGACTACTACTACGACGATGAAGATGATCTGCTGGCTGGCCTCGACTCCGCGGCTCTGATTGCCGTGGCGCTGCCCACGGGTACGGCCATCGCAGGCTTGGTGGTTGGAATCCTGCTTGGAGGATTGTTCGGCTGGACGGTCAAGGACCCGGTTGTCCAGGTCCAGGCCACGGCAAGCATTGCGGACATTGGCGAGCTGTGCGCTCCCGTTGTCGAGGACGTAAAGACCAAGCTCGACCTGGCGAATGGGCGGGTCGCTGCGCTGACCGATGCGGTGTCGGCGGGCGAGCGCGAGGTGGCAGAGCTCAAGTCCGCCATCAACAAGCGCAAGAAGAATGGGGCGTCGCTGTCCCGGCAGTTGCGTCGTGCCAAGGAAGAGCTTGCCCAGGTGAAGTTGGAACTTGAAGAAGTGGTGGCCGAGAAGGAGCGCCTCATCGATGAGCTCACCGAGACCCAGGAGGTCTTGGCCAGCACCCACCGCAAGCTCAAGAAGCAGGTCAAGGCGACCAAACGCGCCCAGGACGACGCCCTCACCAACAAGTGGTACCGGTTCCTCGATGAGTCACAGCTCGAAATCTGTGAGCGGGGCAACCGCAAGCGCATGGGTGACTGCCGCCAGCGGGTGCTTGGCATCTTGGGTCAGGACAAAATTCGCGACAAGTTTAGTCACTGTGAACGTTCAGGCCAGGCCGTTCCGCGGGTGTCCGAGCTCGGCAAGGACGAGAGCCTGCCGGCGTTCAGCTACTTCATGAACCGCGACGACAAGATTGTGAAGGGCTGGTACGTGCACTTCTGCGACCCGACCCTTCCCGAGCGCGGGGGCTTTGACGACATCGATGAGCCGTTGCCTCGCTTCCAGAATCTCGACGACGACGACGACTTCTTCTCGAGCCTGTAGGCCAAATCAGAGCAGAGGCAGGCTTCGTCGCTCCAGCAGGCTGCGGCCGAAGAGCACCCACGCGATGCGGTCGGTGACTTCGGTGAAGGTCGTCCACAGCCATCCCCAGAGCAGACCTGCCCGCACCATGCCCATGCAGGTGATGGCGGCCACCGCTCCGCACACGACAAACAGCCTGTAGAACCACCACAGAATGAAGCCGTGGAGCTCTGGATAGCGTCGGTGCAGGCGCCACAGCCGCCCGAACGCTGGCAGCAACACCTTGAACTCGTAGCCCAGGCTGTAGGCGAGTGCGTACACGTCCAGACTCATCCAGGGGACGGCCAAGATGCCGCGGTAGATGGCCGGGTTGAACAGCAACCGAAGCCCAGACAGACCGGAGTTCGACCGCGCGGCTTGGCGAGTGACCACCCAGTTGAGCGCCATGTGCTGCGCCTCGTCCCGCGAGACTCGCTTGACCAGCTCGTTGAAGGCGTGGCTCTTGAGTGAGGGGTGGGACTGCAGGAACGGAATTGTTCCGGCGTCCAGGAAGGTCTCGAAGACCGGAGTCGACGAAGCGACCAAGATCCAGTCGGCGTCGGACCGCGGATCGAGGGTGTCGAATTGATCGAGCACCAGGGCGTTGCCGAGTCCTGGCGGCTCGAGGGCATGGCCGTGCAGGGACAAGATCTTGCGCAGCGCTGCGGCGTGCCGTCGTTCTTCGTCGGCAAAGTAGCCGTAGAGCGCAGTCAGGTCGTCGTCATCGGTGGCGGACTTCTCGAACTCGAAGTTCAGGCCCGCGATTTCTTCGATGTAGATGACCTGGTTGATCAGGCGCACCATCAGCGGGTCGAGTGGGGCGAGGGGACCGGGGGGCCAAGGGATGTCTTCGAGTCTCCATTGGTGAGCGGCAACCCGCGACCGCATGCGTGCCACAAACGCCTTGTCCTCGTCCCGCGTCAGCCTGAGCGGCGCGTCTAGACGAGTCCAGAAGTCAGGCACCCCCTCGTAGACACCCTGGCGAACAATGTACCAAGCTCCCGCACCGACAATGAAGCCTGCGGGCACGTCCACGATGTAGTGCTGCTTTGTGGTGAGCGTAAAGACGCTGACACCGAGTGCCCAGAGCAGTACGCCGGCTTGGGCCCATCGGTTCTGCAGGTAGCAGATCCAGGTGAGTCCGATGCTCCACGCGAGTGCGACGTGCATGGAGGGGAAGCAGTTGGACGGACTGTCCGAGGCGCGCAGCTCGGTAAACTCGCGCACCGTGGCGCTATCGACATCGGGAAGGGGGTACAGAAAGCGGGGGTAGGTTGTCGGGAAGAACGCGAAGAACACCCAGCAGACCATGCACGCGAGCAGCATGCTGAAGAACAGGCCGGCCCTCCCAGCGGTCGGGAACCGTGAGCCAAGCCAGCAGGGCAGCCCAGGTGATGGTGCCGTAGGGCCAGATGGTCCAAGGCAGGAAGGGGATGGCTTTGTCCCACTCGGTCAGTGGAAGCATGACGGGGGCCATGAACGGCATCTCTTTGGTCACGCCGTAGCCGCTGATGCAGATGCAGCCCGTCACGAACCACAACATGACGCGCTTGGCCACGTCGAATGGGGGGCGTTCAAACGGCCAGATGGTCATTGAGTGCGCTCGACAAAGCGGGCGGCCAGAGCGGAGAGTACCTGCTTGCCATTGCTCTGCGGAAAGACCTCGAGCGCGGTCAGAGCCCGTTTCATGTGGACTCGCGCTCGCGAGATGCACTCCTGCCGAATGCCCAGACTGACGATGTTGTCTCGCAGCCAATCAAGGTCTGAATCGTCTGGTTCACGATGGGCGTCAAACAGGACAGACGCGAGGCGCTCACGGTCGTCGGGGCCGAGGGCCTCGCGCAGTAAAAGGACGGGCAATGTGACCTTTCGAGCGAGCATGTCTGTGCCCGGCCGCTTGCCTAGGACGGACTCATCACCGGTGTAGTCGAGCACATCGTCGAGCACCTGGAAGGCCAAGCCCGCTTCGGTTCCGAACCGGTGAAGCGCTTGAAGCTGTGCTGGTGAAGCCGCTGCGCACTCCCCGCCCATGGTTGCTGCTGCCGAGAATAGCCGAGCAGTCTTGGCCTCGATGATGCGGTAGTAGCCGGTGAGTGACAGCTCGGGGTCGGCGGTGTGGCGTAGTTCGGAGCGCTGTCCCTCGGCCAGGGCTGTCGCTGCGGCCAACAGCCGCTTGCTGATGGACCTGTTCTGGTTGCGTTGAGAGTCGTGCAGCCTGCCGAGCAGCCATCCAGCCGTGCCGAGGGCGAATGGGACGGACGTGGCGGTGTGCAGGGTCGGACCGCCTCGGCGAAGGGTGGCTTCGTCGACGATGTCATCGAGTACCAAGGACGTCTGGTGCAGCCACTCGACTTGCGCGGCGGCATCGAGGGCTTGCTCGGGCTTGCCCCCACAGGCTTCGCACGCAGCCAGCGCCAAAAGCGGGCGCAGACGCTTTCCACCTTGGAACTGAAGTAGCCTGGCGGCGCTTCCAAATGCGACGCCGTCGCTGGCCACGAGTCTTGCGAGCGCGTCAGAGATCTGTGCTCGCCATTGAACGGCGTAGCGTGAGACGGGATCGACACCGGCGGGGACTAGGCGCATCACCGGCTGTGGTGCCGGCACCAAGCACGGCCTCCAAGAGTCAAAGTGCCTGGCCGCGGGACGAGCCTGCAGGGCATTGTCGAGGGCAGCGTGGAGGGCGTCACTGCTGTTGCTGTGCGGAAGCTCATCGAGCGCAGACCGGGCATTGGCGAGTGCGAGCGCCCGATCTGGCGCCACGGAATGCAGCTGAATGGTCGTCAGAGCGCCGGCCCACGCTTCGGGCTCGGAACTGTCGTCGATGGCAAGGCCGAGCCAGGTGGCGAAGCGGTCCAGGATTGCGTGGTCTGGGTCGGGAACCGCGCCGGAAATGACCGCCGCTGCGACGACGCCGCGCAAGAAGAGGACCGTTTCTGGAATTGGGCGGTCTCCGAGCCGCGAGCTCTGGGTGACCCGGTCGACGACCCGCCCGAGCAACTCAGTGTCACGCCGTCGCAAGCCGTTCCAGACGGTCCGAACGCTTGAGACATCTTGTTGGAGCCAGCTGGCGCGCTCATTGCCGTCAGGAGGACCTAGGTGGACCCGTCGGTTGACCGCTTCGACGGCCGACACGGCTACCTGAGCCGCTTGCTGCCATCGACGGGTGCCCCAAGTGCGCGCGATGTGAAGGACCAGCGCCCCGCCTAGGCCGGCCCGGGGGACCTGCCAGCCGTCATGGCGCGGAAGGCGCTGCATCGCCGCTTCCACAGCTGGCCGGACGGGTTGCAGCACGGGCTCAAACCAGGGGACGCCCGGGGAGTGAGATGCGCTCTCGTGAAGCGTCGGGTCGACGAAACTCATGGCGGACCGGGCTATCTCGCGCCGCGCTGGATCGCCGCTAAACGCCTAAGCCGGAGCGGCGAAGCTACTTGCGGCGGCGTCTGCGGCGGCGTGGAGCCTCTTCTTCTGTCGACTCTTCTTCCTTCTTGGCCTCTTCCTTCTTCTTGTCGTCGTCTTTGCTGCCACGTCGA
>CAYYHT010000605.1:0-5034 GCA_964471355.1 uncultured Enterobacteriaceae bacterium | reverse complement strand
GACGTGGAACAGCAGCATCGCGAACTGAATGGACAGGGCCCCCAGCGTCGAGAACGAGCCAAGCGCCAGCATGAAGCACAGCAGCAAGGCCGAGAACACCGCAAAGGGAGCGGCGGCCATGGGGCTTTGACGCCAGGCCGATGCGGCCTCTCCCACCGCCAGTGGCAGGGCCAGCAACAGCACGGTGCCGAAGAAGTTCGCGTTCACGAACGGGGCAAAGAACCACTCCTGCGGGTCGCTGACCGAAACGATGCCGGCAATCGATGTGGCTCCGGTCGCGACATGGGCCAGCGCGAAGGCCATAAAGCAGAGTGAACCGACGAACATCGCGGTCTCGGCATTGACGGCCTTTCTGCCGCGGCTGCCCCACAGGCCCACCGCGGCTGCGTACGAGACGAGCAGTGCCCAGACGCCCAGCTCGGTGATGGTGCTCTCGGCATTCATGCTGAGCGTGTGCCACGACGCGTCGGGGTAGGCGGCCGCGACTCCGGGCGACACGATCTGTAGCACTGCCATCGGCAGCGGCAGCAATCCCAGAGCTAGCACTCCGACCAGCGGCATCAAGGCGACCAACAGCTGCATTGGCCGACCGGTCTTGGCCATCGATTCCGCACCCAGGCGGGCCGACAGCAGCAGCAGCATGGCCATGATTCCGTGCAGCACGGCAAGCTGCCAGGGGAGCGTGCTGCCGGCAAGGAACAGTCCGACCGCTGGAACCGCGGCCAGACAGACCGCGATGGCGGTCTTGAGGCTTTTCGGGGTCCTTCGGGCGATTCTCTTGTTGGACTTAGCTGGCGAGCTCATTCATTGGCGTCTGTGTTCCGACCCGCCTTATCCCGTCGCCACTGTTTTTTGATTCTTTGGTCCTTCCAGCGCGTCTTGCCGCCGAAACGATAGGAGAATTCCGCGCTTTGGACGAGCCATGCGTAAGGCGCGCCCGGTGAGACTCCAACGCCCAAGCGAAAGTCGATCTGCTTGAGGCTGAGCTGGTACGAGATGCTAGCGGTCAGGGCGCCGTTTGCCGAGATGGGAATGGCACCCTCGAATGCGAGTGCTTCGTCGAGTCCGGCGATGGGAGGCAGGCACTCTTCGCTGACGTAGGCCTGCTTTACAGCGGCGTTGTAGCGCCATGAGCCCTGAAGAATGATGCTGTCTTGGCGGTTAAAGCGCACGTCGGTGCCCAGGCGCATCGTCTGGAACTCGGCGGCGAACTCCTCGCCGTCGGCCTTGCACTCGACTGGGACTTGGTCGTTCCACGCGGTGGTGGAGTCCAGCCCGCCCACCGGGGTGTAGGTGGTGAGCAGGGGGCTGGCTTGGCTCAGATCGGGGATTCCGACGGCCGAGACCCGGTCGAAGTTCCAGCCGCCGTGCAGCGAGAGCATCGGCAGCAGGATCGCCGACGCCTGCAGGCCGCCGCCGTAGTACTGGCCCGAGAAGTCTCCGAGCGGCAGGGTGTAGTAGCGGCCCGATGCGGCCAGATCGATGGGGCCGAGGCGCAGTGGGTTGGCCTTGGCAAAGGCGTTCGGGATTCCCAGAAGCAACAGCGGAGCCTGGGTGCCGATGTGTACGCGGGGTACGACGCCGACCGCAATCGTGCCAAAGCCCAGCTTCACCTCGCCCCACTCGAGCGCGTAGGCAGTGAAGTCGACGTTGGCGCGGGGGTTTGGGTCCAAGCGACTGCGCTTGGGATTCAGGAAGCGGTACTGGTCGAAGTCGCCAATCTCGGTGGCATTGGTGAGGTCGATCTCGGGCAGGTCCGAGTTGCCCGGTGCCGAGGGGTTCGGCATGGGGTCCGCGTCGGCGACCGGGTCGGGCTCGGGGGGCGTTGTGTCGGCGACTGGATCTGGTTCGGGCTCGACGTCAGGAGTGGGCTCGGGCTCTGGGGTGGGCTCGGGCTCTGGGGTGGGCTCGGGCTCCACATCGGCCGTCGCCTCGACGACGGGGTCGGGCTCAACGTCGGGGGTCGGCTCGACGTCGGGAGCCGGCTCGACGTCTGGAACAGTGGGCTCCACATCAGGCACGGGGTCGGCATCGACGACGGGGTCGGGCTCGACATCGGGCGTCGGTTCTGGATCCGGGGGAGGTGGGGGCGGCGGCGCTTTGGCGTCCGCCAGGCTGCCGATGCTGGCGGGATCGAAGGTCCCTCCCATCCACACCGGTACCCATTGATCGATGTCCTCGTCCAAGCCCGTGACGACACGCAGGGTCTCGCGTTCGGGCACCATCACAAAGTCGGCGAAGGTCTGGTCGCTGCCGTCGGTCATCTCGACGCGGACGAAGTGCAGGCCCGATGGCACCTTGAGGGGGAAGATGGCTCGAATGCCGTCGATGGTGCCCTTGTACTGCACGTGATTGGGGTGCAATCGCACCAGGCCGTCGTCTCGCTTTCGGGCGACCGCGGCGTCGTAGTACTCCTTGGCCTCTTCGCTGTAGCTGTCCAGCCACAGTCCAGGGGCGATGTTGTTGGCGGCATTGAAGAAGAAGTCTGCGCCCTCGTACTGCATGTCCTCGACGCCGATGGCGCCCATCACCAGGAAGTACCTGGCCAGGGTGTTGCCATCGAGCTCGGGGGTGCACTTGAAGGCCTCGTCGAATGCCGGAAGAGCGTTGCGAGCGCCGTCGACATTGCCTTCCCAGATTGCCCGCTCGGTGGGTGGCAGCAGCTGCAGAGGGTCGTGGCACTCGGCAAACGCGACCCCCGGAAGGGCCAAAATGGCGAGCATAGCGGTCAATCGTCGAGTGTGTGCGCCAGACATGGAGAGTACAGTAGCACTGACTTCCGGCGAAAAATGTCGATTCCGCGCCGCTGTGGCGGATGGCGGTCGCAGGGCGCTGATCGGTTATCTGCGGCCCCGGAGGAATCCATGCCGACAGCCGCAGAGCTCCCACGTTTCGGATTCGACTTCAGCGAAGACCAGGTCGACCTGTATGAGGGCGTGAGAGAGTTTGCCCGAGACCGCCTTGCGCCCGGTGCCGCGGCCCGTGATCGGACCGGCAAGTGGGACGAGGAACTGGTTGGCGAGATGGGTGCCATGGGGCTCATGGGCATTCGAATCCCCGAGCAGTACGGCGGTGCCGACGCGGACTACACGACCTATGCACTGCTGGTCGAGGCCCTTGGCGAGTCCGATGCCGCCATGGGGGTGATTGTCAGCGCGACCAACTTGGTCACCAACATCATCCTCAAGCTGGGTTCTGACGCCCAGAAGCAGAAGTACCTGCCCGCCATTGCCGATGGAAGCCTGGGCGCACTGGCCTTCTGCCTGTCCGAGCCCCACGCCGGCTCTGACGCCAAGGCCATGAAGTCGACGGCGACCCGGACGGACGATGGCTGGGTGCTCGAGGGCGGCAAGATGTGGATCACCAACGGCTCCCACGCCGGGCTGTTCATGATCTTCGCCATCACCGACCCGAGTGCGGGCTCCAAGGGCATCAGCGCGTTTCTGGTCGACAAGGGCACTCCCGGCCTGAGCATCGGCAAGGAAGAGGACAAGATGGGTCAGCGGGCATCGGGCACCGTAGCGATCTTTATGTCCGATCTGCACCTGCCCCATGACGCGTTGATTGGTGAGGAAGGCCTCGGCTATCGCTCGGCGCTGACGGCGTTGACGGCGGGCCGGGTTGGCATCTCTGGCCTGTCCATCGGCATCTCAGAGGCGGCACTGTCCGAGGGCATCACCTACGCCACCGAGCGCATGGCCTTTGGCACGCGCATCGCGGACTTCCAGAACACCCAGTTTGTGCTAGCGGACTGCCGAACTCGGCTCGACGCAGCCTGGTTGCTGACCCTGCGCGCGGCAAAGGCCGTCGACCGCGGCGAGCAGGGGCGCATGGAGACCAGCATGGCCAAGGTCTTTGCGACCGAGACCGCCGACGACATCGTCGACAAGATGCTGCAGATTCATGGCGGCTACGGCTATAGCCGCGAGTACACCATCGAGCGGCTGTACCGGGACAACCGCGTGACGCGCATCTATGAAGGCAGCTCGGAAGTGCAGCGTCTGGTCATCGCTCGCCAGATGCTGGCTGGGCTCTAGAAGCGGTCCAGCAGCTTCATGGGGTCGGTCTTGCCGTCAGGCTGCAGCGTGAGTGGAATCTCGATGGTGTAGGCACCCTTGATGTCCGGCGGCTCGAGGCTGTCGAGCTGGCGTTCGATGCAGTGCTGCAGAGGCTTTCCTCGGGCGACAATCTCGACCTTGAGTCCGTCGAACAGCCGTGGGTCGCGGCTGACCTGCATGAGCGCGGGAGTCTTGTGCTCTCCCTCATAGAGGCCCTCGTGGTAGGCGAGGCAGGCCTGCACTCCTTGATGGCCTTGGACCGAGTCGGCCAGCGGTTGCCATGCTGCGGGAACTTGCGGCACATCGGCGAGGCGCCCGGCGGCGGTGGGGGACAGCGCAACGGCGAATCCAACAGAGGCGCCGAGCATCATTGTGGCAGCGATCGTGACGAAGCGCCGGCTGATGGCGACCCGATCCCCCATGCGCGCGAGCCAGCCCGGGCGGCGCTCGGTGCTGGGCACTTGATGGTCGACGGGCTCGAACAACGAAGCCAAAGAATCGGGGACCGGCTGCGCGTGGGCCACGTCCAGAAGCTCGACGGATGGGGTGGGCCCATCATCCCTGTTCAGACGTGGGGTGCCCTGGTCGCGCAGGGCGACGAAGCGAGCGGACTGCACCAATCCGGCGGCGTCGGACGCATCGCGGGGCCGCCTGGGCTCCTCGGTGTGCAACAGGGCGGTCAGCAGCGCCTCGGTGCCTTCGCGAATGCGCACATGAGGGCGCCAATCGAGACGCCCGTTCGCGGCGAGCAGGGTGTGAGGTGCCTTGCGCGAGAGCATGGCGACGAGGGTGGCGCCGACTCCGTACAGGTCGGTGGCCGGTGTGGCGTCGCCGGTGAACTGCTCAGGCGCCATGAACCCAAAGGTGCCCGCGACCGTGCTGCCGCCCATGCGGCTGTCCTTCATGGCGTCGCGCACGCTGCCGAAGTCCACCAAGAACAACCCTCCATCACCCCGGCGGATGATGTTGGCAGGCT
>CAYYHT010000604.1:0-5048 GCA_964471355.1 uncultured Enterobacteriaceae bacterium | reverse complement strand
ACAACAGCGCGCCGCCAAAGAGCACCCCCAGCACTCCGCACGCCGTCGCCAACGGGGCCAGACGCTTGGCGTCGAGCTTGTCGCTCAGCACCATGCCGCCCATGATCGCTAGCCCCATAAACATCGGCACCGCCGGTGCAGAGACCGCAATTCCCCCGATGGTGGACCATTCGGAGCCCAAAACAGCTCCGCACCCACCGTCTGCGCACAGAGCTCCGGGCTCCAACAGGTGCGCCACAGCATCATTGTGCAGCTTGATCAGATACGCAGCCCAACCGCTGGACAGAGCGGACAGAACAGTGAACAGCAGGAGTACGGGACGGTTCATGCCGTGGGTGCTATCCCCGTTCCGGCCCGTGCGGTAGAGTCCGGCGGTTCCGAAAACGACGGAGGAGCACCCGATGGCCGAAGATCCCAAGAAAGTCCTCACACTCGAGGACGAAGGAGCTCCGGAGCCGCCACCACCCGATCCGCCCGTGCCGCTGGCTCAGACCATCAAAAAGGTCGCCATCATGGGCTTTGCATCGTTCGGTCTGTTCGGCATTTTCTTTGGCGGCGGCATGACCGCCACCTACCTGCTGCGCGAGCCCCCACCCGAGATCGTGCGCGGCGGCAAGGTGCTCGTGCTGCCCGTGTCACCACAATCCCAAGGCCAAGACGGACTCGCGATGGGCGTGACCCACGTTCTCGTCGACGCCCTGCAGGGAGTCGAAGGCCTCGAGGTCATCGACAAGGCCGAGACGCTCAAGCTCGTCGGCGACGAATCCACCGCCGCAGAGCTCGCGGCCAAGTTCGAGGCTCGGTACGTCGTGCAAGCCGCGGTCAAGCAGACCGAGGGCAGCGCCCGCTTCGACGTGTCCCTGTTCCTCTTTGGCAACGAGGGCGAGACCTCCGGTGCCGTGTTTATGGAGCAGCTCAAGCGCCCCACCACCGAGTTCTACGGAGCACTCGACGAGGGCATCCGCATGATTCCCAAGGGCACCAACCTCGAGCTTGAGGTGTCGCCGACCATGGCGCGCGCCACCGAAAAGCCCGATGCGTGGATCAAGGCGCTGAACTCGGACTACATCTGCACCAACGCCGAAGACGGCGACAAGCAGAAAGAGGTCATGACCAAAGCCTTTGATCAGCTCACCGCGGTCTCGGGCACGGTCACCGATTGGGGCGGAGCACACGCCGCCCTTGCCCGATGCGGCGTCGCCATGGGCGAAAAAGGCCACCTGCCCGCCGAAGAAGCGACCGCGAAAGCAAAGGCCGCTGCGATGAAGGCGATTGAGCTCGACGCCAAGCTGCTCGACGATGCCGCATTCAAGGCACTTGCAGAGGCTGTCGGTGCCACAGGAGAAGCAACGCCTCCACAGTGACGTCGATGGATTGTCACCTTGACCCGTCGCCAAACGTAAAGCGGGGGCGACGGAGTCCCCATGCGACTGATTCTCTTGGCAGGCACAGCTGCCTTTCTGACCTCCTGCGGCTACACCATCGAGAGCCCGGCTCCCGAGGCTGACACCCTCACGCCACAGCTGGTCTGCAACGATCAGCTGACCACGACGGTGACGCTCGCGGGCGGCCTGTTGCGGCCCATGCCCAATGACGTGCTCACCGACGACGTCGAGGGCGGCCCAGGTGCCTCGCTCGAGCTGCCACAGCTCGACATTACAAAGCGCATGGAAATCGACGGTGGGGTCGGGGGCGACGGCTCCTCGTTTGACCTGATCCAGTTCGACAAAGACGACGACCGCACCCTGATTCGCTGGCTCAACGAAGAGACGATGGAGATCGACGTCGTTCCCGAACAGTTGCTGCCGACGGGTGTCTACGACTTGACCGTCACCAATCCGGACCGCCAGGCCGACGACATGGTGGACGCACTGACCGTCATCGCGCCCCCGGAGCTCACCGCCATGGAGCCCAACCTGCTCTGCGTCGAGCAAGAGTCGCAGCCCGTCACACTGAGCGGCGCCAACTTCGTGGTCGTCGGCGACACCTTGCCGACAGTCGACTTCGGCGGCGTGGTCGTCTCGGCCGACGCCGCAGAGGACTGCTTCGACCTTGCGGGTCCGGTACCCGGCCGGGTCTGCAATACCCTGCAGGTCACCGTTCCCCAGCAGGCACTCACCCGCGGCGTCTACAACGTCAGCGTCATCAATCCCCAGACTGCGTCCTGCGAGACCGTCGAGAGCATCGAGTTCGAGATTGTGCCTCCGCCGACGCTCGACGTCATGGACCCCCAGCCCAACTGCTTGGCCCAAGACGACCGCGTGTTCACTGCCACGGGCGCCGACTTCCTCATCTTGGATGACGGCACCACCCCCGACGTGACCGTGGGCAGCACCACCGTGCGCGCCGATTCCTTTGCGAGCTGCGTCGATCTGCTTGGACCCGCCGGTGGCCAGTCCTGTTCTGAGATCACCTACACCCTGCCCCTGGGCTCTGAGGGCGAAGGCGTGCATGCGTCTCGCGTCACGTGCCCAGCCCCAGCCGATTGTGTGTCCGAGGATCAAGAACTCGAGATCGTTCCTCCTCCAATCATCACCAAGGTCGATCCACAGCCGAACTGCCTGGAACAGGAAGACCGGGTGTTCATCGCCACGGGCTCCAAGTTCGTCGTGCTTGAAGACGGCACCACCCCCGATGTGACCGTCAACGGGACGACCGTGCGCGCCGACTCTGCGCAGGGATGCATCGACCTGCTCGGCCCGTTCGGCGGTCAGTCCTGCACCGAGCTGACGTTCACTCTGGCTCAAGACGCCGAAGCCCCCGGCATTCGCGACGTCAGCGTGCAGAACCCCGCCCCAGCCGAGTGCATCTCGGACACAGTCGAGCTCGAGCTCGTCCGCGAACCCACCCTCACTGTGGTCGACGCCAACTTGGTCTGCGCCGAGCAGGCCGACAATGTGCTCACGTTGACCGGTGCGGACTTCATTCGATTGGCGGACGGCACCCTGCCCACTGTCGCCATCGGCACCGACTACGTGGCTCTGGCCGATAGCGCATCGCTCTGCACCACCCTATTCGGCCCCGACGGCGGAGAACGCTGCTCGACCCTGACCTTCACATTGCCCGAAGACGGCGTTCCCGTCGGTGTTCATGAGGTCGAGGTCACCAATCCAGCCCCGGCCGAGTGCCTGACCCCGATCACGGTTCCCATCGAGGTCGTGGCGCGTCCGACTGTGAGCACTGCTCAACCGCTGCTGACCTGCGTCGACCAAGCAGACACCACCATTCAGCTCGACGGCACCGACTTCTTGGTGCTCGCCGACGGCACCTTGCCCGACGTCAGCGTGGGCGCCGTCACCGTAAACGCCGACAGCTCAGCCGGCTGCACCCCACTCACGGGTCCCGCTGGCGGCGAGGTCTGCACGACCTTGTTCGCCACACTCCCGGCGGCTTCTCTGGCCGATGGACTGCACGACGTCAACGTGACCAACCCCGCCACCGCGGCTTGTGTCAGCGAAGACATCCTTCAGATCGAGACCGCTCCGGCCCCCACCTTGGCCAGCATCACCACTGCGCTGACCTGCAACTCGCAGCTGAGCGAGACCTATACCCTGACCGGCACGGGCTTCCTGGTCGTCGGCGGCGTCCTGCCCACCGTCGACATCGGCGGCATCAGCGCTCCCGCACTGACCGCCAACAACTGCACCCCGCTCACCGGTCCAATCACCGCTGACAGCTGCACCGAGCTGACCATCGATGTGGCTGCTGCCACCCTGCCCGACGGCCTGCTCGATGTCATGGTCACCAACCCGCCGGCGACGGACTGCAGCACCGTTGAATTTGTGCCCCTCGAGGTGCTGCCTCCGCCCACAATCGCCGCTCTGCAGCCCGGCGAGGTCTGTGACACCGCGAACACGCTCACCGTCTCGGTGGTCGGCGACAACTTCGCTGTCGTCGCGGGCGTCGACCCCACCGTCGTACTGGGCGGCATCACCTACCCCGTCGACAATGCAGTCGGCTGTACGCCACTCGCCGGCACGGTCGCCGGCAGCAAGTGCACCCAGCTCGACATCACCGTCGTCAATGGCACCTTCACTACCCTGGGTTCCGAGGCCGTCGATGTCACCAACCCACCGCCCGTGCAGTGTGCCTCGACCGATCTGGTCAGCCTCGACGTGGTTCCGCCTCCTACCCTCAACGGGGTGAGCCCGAATCTGTCGTGCTCTGGTGGAACCCTCACCCTCGATGGCCTCAACTTCGGCCCGTCGTCGCTGGTCTACATCGGCGGAGTCGACTCCAACGCCAACTACGTCAACGCCACGACGATGGAAGGCGAGGTGCCTGCGTCGCTGCCCACCGGCATCCCTCATGACGTCATCATTGAGAACCCCGGACAGTGCATCGACACGGTGCCCGCGGCCGTCACGCTGATTGACCCGCCGACCCTCACCAGCGTCGACGAGCTGCTGGTCTGCGGCGAACAGCTGGACAATACATTCGTGCTGGCCGGCACCGACTTCCTGTTCGTCGGCGGCCAAGTGCCACAGGTCGAGATTGGCGGCGCCGCTGTCGATGCGACCGCCCCGACTGGCTGCACCCCGGTCACCGGCGGCCAAGCCTGCACCGGCCTGACCGCGGTGTTCCCAGCAGGGTCCCTCGACACGGTCGTGCCCGGGCTGAACCCCATCGTCGTGCAGAACCCGGCTCCTGCTGACTGCAAGACCAACGCGCTTCAGATCGAGGTCCTGCCTCCCCCCACGCTCACCGCCCTCGTTCCCCCCGAGCAGTGCTGGGAGGTCGGCCCGTTCAGCATCACTGTGCAGGGCGAAGGCTTCTTGCGCGCAGCGAATGGCAACCTCCCCCGTCTCGAGATCGGCGGCGACAACTTCGACGCCGTTGCAGCCTCTGGATGCGTGTCACTCTTGGGATCGGCCGGAGGCGAAATCTGCACCGAGCTGACCGTGGACATTCCCGCTGACGCATGGTCCGCGGCTCAGACGCTGCCTGCTCTCGTGCGCAACCCCGGCCCCGCCAACTGCGACTCCACCGAGAGCGTCGACTTCGTGCTCTACGACCCACCTCGGGTCACGGCAATCGAGCCTCCAAAG
>CAYYHT010000603.1:0-5057 GCA_964471355.1 uncultured Enterobacteriaceae bacterium | reverse complement strand
GTCCCGAAGTGCAGTTTCCAGCCTGTCCAGCATCTTCAGCGCGTCCTCTGCGGCAGCCGTAGCCGAGTGCTCTGCCGGCCTCCTGTTGCTGTGCTCAGGTGCCTCGACTCCGCTCCGGTTGGCGGAGCTCACTGCGACAGGCGCCATTGTTTCGTTGCTCTTCATTGGTCACCTCTGGCCTGCAACTTCGTGATGCTGTGCTGCAGGTATTCGCGGTCGCGCTGCACGGAGGCGATTCCGCCCGCCGTTGCGCGAAGATACTCGAGCCGCCGCCGCACCCCGCGCAACCGTGCTTCCTCCCGGGCGATCACAGGTCGTACTTTCTTGGGCAGCTGGTGTGAATACACGTTGGCGGTCACTGGTCCGCCAAACGCATTGCGACCTCGCATGTAGCCATGGAAATAGACATCGCGGGCCATGACGTGCTGCGCGGTCACGAAGTCTGCCGGGATGGCGCCGACCAGCATCGCAGCGCCAGACAAAAGTGTTCCGGGGGTGCGCAATCCCGAGCTGAGGGCGATCGCCTTGCCGAAGACGTAGATGCCGCGGCGACTGCGACCAGTGACCTCTCCCATCAACATGAATCGGGGAACGGTTGCCGTCAGCGTCCGAAAGCGACGCTCCATCGCCTCAACCTCGCGCTGGGCCTTGGGCACTGCAGTGGCGGCGGCACGCTGCGCAGCGGAGGCCCGTGCCCAGCGCTGATCCAAGGTGGCGAGTTCGGCGCGCCATGAAGCCAGCCGCTTGCGACGACGCTCCCCGTGTCGTCGTCGATGCCACCCACGAACCCAAGCGTGGATGCGAAGCTGCCACCGCGGTTGATGCGACTGGCCACATGCGATGTCGCGGCCCTCCCGCAGCCCTCGAACCGCGCTGTACATCTGTTCAACCAAGACACCCACCTGTTCGACCCGTTTGTCCGCGGTCACATTCGCTGTCGAGCCGCCCGACCAGTGCGCAAGGTTCTTCTCGACCCATGCCCGAAGGCGTGCGTCGTCTGGCACGGCCCGGCTGACTACGCGCAGAGGCACGAGTCGACGTCCGCCGTCATTTCCAACCACTGCGATGCTCGCGTGCGGGTCCTTGCGCAGGCGTTGGGCCTCATCCCCGCTCAGGGGTACTCTGCCGAAGTCCGCGCAATACCGGTTGAGGCCCGGGCCGCCCGCAGAATACGTCGGTGTTAGCGACGGCGGACGCAGGGTGCCAGCGCTGCAAGCGGAGTTTGCAAGCAGCGCGACGGCGGCTGCGACGCGGAGCGCCGTTTGTAGTTGGCCGGTCCCGTATCTGGGGACAGTGGATGCACCCATAAGTCGACGCTACCGTTGCGTCGTAAACGACGCAACCTGCGGGATATAGGCGGATAGCGTCGCGGCATGGACTCCCACGCGGTCGTCATCGGCAACATCAAGACGCTCGCCGAGGAACGGCAGTTGAGCATCAACCGGCTGGCAGATAGCGCCGGTGTGTCACGTAGCCATCTGGCCAAGGTCCTGCGCGGCGTCCACTCGCCAACACTTGCGACGCTCGACCTGATCGCGCTGGCGCTTGGCGTCACAACGCGGTCCTTATTTGCCACCAGCGCGGCGACTGCTGAGCACCGTTGACGAAAGGCGCGCCCACAGGCGCCGCCGTCGCCCGGCAACTGGCGGGTGCAGGGCGTGCCCGATGCGCTAGATTCGGAAGTTCCTACAGGTGGCTCCCATAATTCCGAAAACCCTTGCCCCAGCTCATCCCGGTCTTGGACTCACGCCACCTGCACACGAGCAACAACGCCGGGTGACGACCCTGCCCGATCCATGGGCCGCAGGGTTCGTGTGGCGGGCGTGATCAGTGGTCTGCCCGGTCGGGCGGACAGCCTCGCTGGAGGCCGTGTCCTGACTCGAGTTTCCGGCAGACCTCTGGCATTCCGACTTGCCCGTGGAGTGGCCGTAGGTCCGTGAGCCGCAAGAAGTCCACCTCTGGCTTGCCATCCAGCCAGTCCAGCTGCTTGGCGCACTGCTCGAAGTAGCGGTCCCATGCCTGGGCGTCGCGTGGTTCAAAGGGGATACCGGCCTTGCGAAACGCATCGACGGCAGACCACCGTCGGCGGCAGCGCTCCTCGATCTCGACGTTGAATGCGTTGTCGCGTTGCGCAACGCGGTCCGGCTGCTCTTGCTTCCAGCGGACCATCCACCGCGTGTAGGCAATGAAGATGCACTTGCTTGGATGGCCACCGTCGTCAGCGAACAGACGAGCTTGGGCGCCGGGCCGCGCTGCCGCACGAGGCGTGTCGCGCTCGCCGACTTGAAGGTCTGCGGCGATTGGCTCCTCGCTCGCCTTCGGCATCCTGCGGCGGGATCGTCGCCGACGGGTACGCTGACTGTTCGCCAACTGTTTCTCTCGTGCCTCAATCATTTCAATGGCTTCCGACCTGACGGTCGACGGCTTCAAAGCGCTCAGGCGACCCAAGAGCCCCTTCGCGTGGTTCGCGTTCGCCGGTGGGAAGTCGTGCAGGTAGCCCGCAATGAGCACATGACCGGACTCACGGTCCCAGCGGAGGTGACCGACATGTTGCAACTCATCGAGAGCCGCGCACACGTCGCGGACACTTCGAGCGCGCGACTCATGCCGAAGCTGCTGCTCTCGAATGCGAACGAACCCTCCGATCCAGCCATGGGACAGGTGCAGGGCGTGGTACACGCGTTCGGCTAGCGGACCAACGGAATCGTGGACATCACGCCATGTGCTGGGGTTGAACTGGCGCCGACTGACAGAGCCCTTCATCGTCCGCCTCCACCCCTTCCATGCGTGACTGAGCAACGGCCAGCCTCGGCAGCGCGGTGTTCCCGGCCACTGTGGGCAACGAGTGCCGGACGGTCGCGCACAGTGAGCGTCAAGCGACTGACCCGGGCCCGACTGTCGTCTCCAGCCCGTGTCCTGCGGTCAGGGCTTGGCGTGCGGCCTGTGTCCCCGTGTACGCGCCCCACGGTACGCGCCAGCGGATGGCGAACTGTCGGCGATACATCCCCGCCATCAGCCCACGGAAGGCACGCAGCGTCAGTGCGCCGGGCTTGGGTGACCAGTCTCGCGACTTCACGGCGTACCTGACGGCGTGATGGATGGTCTCGGCCTTGACCACTGGGCTGTCGTGGAGCTTGAGCGAACCGCGGTTACCGGTGCGTACGCGCCACCGATCCGCGAGCTGTGGCAGATGTGCGGTGTCGAAGTCGACGAACAGGTGTACGTGCAGCGACCAGAATCGTCCGCAGTCCGCCAGTTTGGGCTCGAGCGTGCCGACCCATCCGCCCGACAAGCTGGCTCGGATCGCCTTCCGTCGCTTGAGCGCGTCGAGTCCGCTGCGGAGGCCGTCTACCGCCTTGTCGAGGTCGTCAAGCGTCGAAGAGGGGTACGTCACGATGACCAGCCGAGGCGAGCGCATGGTGCCGACGGCGGCGGTCACCCTGCCGCTCAGCCGATGAAGATATTGTGGCGCGCATCTCGGGCAGAGGCGCGCGCCACACCGGCGCCCGGTGAAGTGCCCGCACGCGTCCACGGACTTCGCCATGGCCGTCAGACCAGCTGCGTCCAACTCGGCGGCACGAAGACGTTGTACGTCCCAGTTGGCGCTGTCCGGTACGTCCACCACCCGACGCCCCGGCACGGCCAACTCGGGACCGATGGCCGCCCGCCATGCATGGAAGTCCCTACGTGCCCTTCGGGCCATATAGCGCGGGCGCTGGAGGGCACTCATTGGTCGCTCCCAGACGAATCGGAGCGGCGCGCCGTAGCCACCGGAACGCGAGACTCGGCCCAAGCCAGCACCTCGCTGGCCAGCCAACCGACTGCTCGAGGTCCGAGGCGCCTGCGCTTGGGAAACGCACCGTCCCGTTCTCGGCGCCAGATAGTCGTCGCGCTGAGGCCAGTGATGCGCTGGACCTCCGCACGTCTGAGGATTCGGATTTCAGTGGTCATCTCTTGCTCCCATGCTTGTTCAGCACGGCGCAAGGTCTGACGATCCGCTGACTGTGAATAGACCGGGCCGAACCGGCGATTCTGCTCTTTCAGCCTAGTTTCGGCCTGCCTTTTAGCTGTCGTTTCAAGGCGTTAAATTGAGGGGTGTATTCGCCGCGGATGCCTGGACTTTTTCGGCCAGCGCGCCGGGCCTTGGGCGTTTTTGCCATGATCACGATGCGCCTGACGATCTCGTCGCCAGGGGCCGCGTAGGCCTCGTCCCAGATATGGCCTAGCCACAACTTGAGGTCGTCCGTTGAGGGAGTGCCCGAGCAGATTTCCTTGTCGACGAACGCGGAGCGCCACAGCCGGACCGCCATGTCCAATTCCGGTGCCTGGACGGCGCGGTCGTGGCGCAGACGCCACAGCACTTGATCATCCCGCCTGTCGGCCTGTTCGAAGTGGGCGGCAGTTCCCGAGCCTTGTTCAAGGACCAAGTCCGAAGATCGCACGAGTACTGAGCCCCATCGTCCATGCCCAGACTCAGCGACGACGGCCCAGCGCGTTGGACCCCCAGATATCGGGCGGAACACCTCGACATGGGAAGCGCCGTCGATCAGCACCTGATCAACATCTGGGTCCTCGAGGACAAGGAGCTCGTCGACCTCACGAGGTGGCCCCAGCGCGAGCCAGCCGCCAGCGCGGTGCGTAGCTGAGCGTACGGAGCCAGCGAAGGCTGTCGGGGAAGACTGCGAGGACGACTCGCGGATAGAAACGAATGGCGGCTGCCCGGTGGGATTCCCAAGCTGCATCTTCCAGCCTTTCGAGCGGACACAAATCGCTTCGTCGACGCGTCTGGCGACTCGAACAACGGCATCGATGGACACGCCCCAACGTTGAGCGTTGTCCGCGATGGGCCAGTCCTCACCTTGGGTTCCCACCATCACCTCCTGACCTTCTGCCCACGCCTGCCACATATGGTAGCCAGAATGGTAGCCATAACGACAAAACCGCCCTGCGGCGGTTCTGTTTCCTCAACAATGTCGGGTGGCTGGGGAGGGACTTGAACCCTCGACCTAACGATTATGAGTCGTTCGCTCTAACCAACTGAGCTACCCAGCCGATAT
>CAYYHT010000602.1:744-5063 GCA_964471355.1 uncultured Enterobacteriaceae bacterium | reverse complement strand
GCTTGCTCTTCGTGCTGCTCTTTGCCAGTGGCTGCTTTATCAACGACTCTGCCCGCGAAGAGCGCCTGCTCGAGTTCGACCTCGACCGAGACGGCTCGTACGACGCGGTGCGTGGCGGCGACGACTGCGATGACGGCGAGGACGGCGACGGCGACGGTGTGGGCGAGCTGCTTGAGTACTGCACGGGTGAGACGGGCTTTGGCGCGACGGGCGACGACTGCGATGACACGAACCCCGACCGCTACAGCGGCGCCTTTGAAGACTGCGACAACATCGACAACGACTGCGACCTCACCGGCGACCAAGGCATGGTCATGGTGCGCTGACCTGTCTGTTTCCGTCACCGGGGGAACGAAGGGCTAAAGTTTCGAGTCATATGTGACAATAGAAGGGGACGGCGCGGGGCCAGCGCTGTCCAAACCCCCCTCGGCCCGACTACCTTACGCATCTGCGCACCCGCTCATCAGACCACGAACCAAGCTCCCTAGAAGGGGAACAGCATGGAGGTAGCTGCATGAGCGGAGACAATGGGACCAACGCGTCCGGACTGCTGGGA
Source organism: uncultured Enterobacteriaceae bacterium (assembly GCA_964471355.1). GTDB lineage: Bacteria > Myxococcota_A > UBA796 > UBA796 > CAYYHT01. The sequence continues at coordinate 4,507 of CAYYHT010000602.1, read as the reverse complement.
TTGATCTCGTCTCAACAGGACATGGGTCGATTCCGCGAGCTGCTCTGGGAGGGCAACTTCGAGGACTACCTGCAGCTTGTGGTCGAGGATGCCACCATCGCTCGGACTGCCTACCAGCGACTGTTCGACCTGATCAACGGCTACGGCACCTCGGAGTTCACCGAGTACAAAAAGGCGATCACCCGCTACCACTTCTTCGAAGACCCGTTTGATGATGGCGCTGATGCGGTGTTCGGCATCGACATCCACTTGGCCAAGCTGATGCGCATCTTGCGTGCGGCGGCGCTGCGCTACGGCCCAGAACGCCGTGTGCTGCTGCTTCACGGTCCGGTTGGCTCGGCGAAGTCCACCATCGCCCGTCTGTTCAAGAAGGGACTCGAGAAGTACAGCCGGACCGATGAGGGCCGTCTGTACACCTACAGCTGGGTCACCGATGACGGTGAGATCCCCTGTCCGATGCATGAAGATCCGCTCAGGCTGCTGCCCGACGAGGCTCGTCCCGCGGTCCTGCACGAGATCAACAACGGCAAGACCAGCCCCTACCCGGTGACCCTCGAGGGCGATCTGTGCCCGGTGTGCCGCTTCATGTACAAGAACGTCATGAAGGAGGTGCACGGCGACTTCGTGCAGCTGCAGAAGCGCATCAAGGTGCGTCGCATGGTCCTGTCCGAGAAGGACCGGGTCGGCATCGGCACCTTCCAGCCCAAGGACGAGAAGAACCAGGACAGCACCGAGCTGACGGGCGACATCAACTACCGGCTCATCGCTGAGTACGGGTCGGATTCCGATCCGCGTGCCTTCAACTTCGACGGCGAGTTCAACGTCGCCAACCGCGGCATCATTGAGTTTGTCGAGGTGCTGAAGCTGGACGTGGCCTTCCTCTATGACCTTCTCGGGGCCAGCCAGGAACACCGCATCAAGCCCAAGAAGTTCCCGCAGACCTACATCGACGAGGTCATTCTTGGGCACACCAACGAGCCCGAATACCGGCGCCTGCAGAACAACGAGTACATGGAGGCGCTGCGCGACCGAACGGTCAAGGTCGACGTGCCGTACATCACCCGGCCCAGCCAGGAACAGCGCATCTATGAGAAGTCCTTCAACGCCCGTGCTGTGAGCGCTCACATCGCTCCTCACACCATTGGCATGGCGGCCCTGTGGGCGGTGCTGACCCGACTCGAGGAGCCGCAGAACTACAAGCTGACCCTGCTGCAAAAGGCCAAGCTCTATGACGCGCGCAGCGTGCAGGGCTTTACCGAGGACCACGTCAAAGAGCTGCGCAAGACCGCTCGCCGCGAGGGTCTCGAGGGCATCTCGCCTCGCTACATTCAGGACAAGATCAGCAACGCCTTGGTCAAAGAACCGGACCTGGTCTGCCTGAACCCGTTCATGGTGCTCAACGAGCTCGAGAGTGGGCTGAACAACCACAGCCTGCTGTCGAGTGACGACCAGCGCGAGAAGTACAAAGAGCTGCTCGCGGTGGTCAAGAAGGAGTACGAGGACGTCACCAAGAACGAGGTGCAAAAGGCGATTGCGGCCGACCAGTCCGCGCTCAAGCGCATCAGCGACAACTACATCGACAACCTGCGCGCCTATGTGCTGCGCGAGAAGGTGAAGAACAGCTTCACCGGCGCCTACGAAGAGCCCAACGAGCGGCTTATGCGCTCGATCGAGGGCAAGATCGACATCCCCGAGAGCCGCAAGGACGACTTCCGGCGCGAGCTGATGAACTACATCGCAGCACTTGCTCTGGACGGCAAGACCTTCGACTACACGATGAACGAGCGCCTGCATCGCGCTCTCGAGCTCAAGTTGTTCGAGGACAGCAAGGACAGCATCAAGCTCTCGAGCTTGATCAGCCAGAGTGTGGACCCGGACCAGCAGGCCAAGATCGACGTCGTCAAGCAGCGCTTGATCGACCACTACGACTACTGCGACGTGTGTGCAGGCGACGTGCTGTCCTATGTCGCCAGCATCTTTGCCAGGGGGGATGCCAAGGACGCCGAGGAGTAGTCGCCCCCCCAACCCGAACCCAGGAGACCAATGCTCAACATCGACCAGGACCTCAAGCGCTTCCGCGACATCGTGAAAGGCAAGGTTCGCCGTGAGCTGCGCAAGTACATGAGCAGTGGCGAGTTGATTGGCAAGAAGGGCAAGGAGTTCGTCTCGATTCCCTTGCCGAAGATCGGCATTCCACGCCTGAGATTCGGCGAGAACAAGAGCGGATTGGGTCAGGGAGAGGGCGAGAAGGGCGACCAAGCCGGCGAGGGCCAAGAGGCGGGCGATGCCGAGGGCGAACACGTGCTCGAGGTGGAGCTGACGGTCGATGAGTTGGCCGAGATTCTGGGCGAAGAGCTCGAGCTGCCACACATCGAGCCCAAGGGAGAGCGGCAGTCCAGCAGTGAACGCACTCGCTACAAGGGCATCAGCAACGTCGGGCCCGAGAGCCTCAAGCACTTCAAGCGCACGTACAGAAACGCCTTGAAGCGGGCGATCTCAAGCGGCACATTCAATCCCGACAAGCCCGTCATTGTGCCCATCAAGGACGACAAACGCTACCGGACCTTTGTCGTCGAAAAGGAGCCGCGCTCAGCGGCGGTGATCGTCTACATGATGGACGTCAGCGGATCGATGGGCAAAGAGCAGAAGGAGATCGTTCGCAGCCAGGCGTTCTGGATCGATACCTGGCTGCAGCACAACTACGACGACGTCGAGACCCGCTTCATCATCCACGACGCGTCGGCTCGCGAGGTCGACCGCAACACCTTCTTCCGGACCCGCGAGAGCGGCGGCACGCTCATCTCGAGTGCCTACAAGCTGTGTCTCGACATCCTGGAAAAGGACTACGACCCGGCGGACTGGAACATCTACCCCTTCCACTTCAGCGACGGCGACAACTGGAGCCAGTCGGACACGCGGACCTGCGTGCAGCTGCTCAAGGACAAGATCATCCCGATGTCCAACCAGTTCAGCTACGCCCAAGTCGACAGCCAGTACGGCTCGGGTCAGTTCATCAAGGACCTGGGCGAGGCATTCGGCGAGAACGACGCGGTGACCCTGTCCCGCGTGGCGAACCGAGACGCCATCATGGCCAGCATCAAAGAACTGCTCGCGAAGGGGCGCTAATGAGCAAAGCCGCCCAGAAAATGAGATCTGAATGAGCTTGATTCCCAACCGGTTTCTGCGTGACGGCCGAGGGCTCCCTCCGGAGCTTGAGGACGAGCGCGTGAAGATCGAAGAGCTGGCTCGCAAGAAGTACGGCCTGGACTTCTTTCCGACCGTCTTCGAGATGTGCACCTACGAAGAGATCAACATGATCGCGTCGTACGGGGGCTTTCCGACTCGCTACCCCCACTGGCGCTTCGGCATGGAATACCTGCAGATGCAGAAGTCCTACGAGTGGGGGCTGTCCAAGATCTACGAGATGGTCATCAACACCAACCCCTCGTATGCCTATTTGATGGACTGCAACCTGATCGTCGACCAGAAGCTGGTCATGGCGCACGTCTTCGGGCACGTCGACTTCTTCAAGAACAACCTGTGGTTCCGTCATACCGACCGCCGCATGCTGGACACGATGGCCAATCACGCCACCAAGATGCGCAGCATCTCGGACAAGTACGGCGTGGCCGAGGTGGAGTCCTTCATCGATCTTGTGCTTTCAATCGACAACATGATCGACCCCTACCTGCCCCACATCAAGCGCAGCCGTGGCAGCACAGAGGCCGAGATCGAGCGGGCGGAGGTCCATGGCTCCGCGCCG
>CAYYHT010000602.1:0-734 GCA_964471355.1 uncultured Enterobacteriaceae bacterium | reverse complement strand
AGATTCCGGCCAAGGGCTACATGGACAAGCACATCAACCCGCCGGACTACATGCAGGAGCAGCGGGACAAGAAGTCCGCAGACCTGCAGAAAATGCGCTCCTTCCCCGAAGAACCCGTGCGCGATCTGCTGGGCTTTCTGCTCGAGAATGCTCAGCTCAAGCGCTGGCAGAAAGACGTCATGCGCATCATTCGCGACGAGGCCTACTACTTTGCCCCACAGGGACAGACGAAGGTCATGAACGAGGGCTGGGCCAGCTACTGGCACACCAAGATGATGACCAACGACATCCTGCTCGACAGCGAGGTCATCGACTACGCCGACCACCACTCGGGCACGCTGCACATGCGTCCGGGCTCACTCAATCCCTACAAACTTGGCATGGAGCTGTTCCGGCACATCGAAGAGCGCTGGGACCGCGGCCAGCACGGCAAGGAGTTCTGGGAGTCCGACCCCAAGACGCGTCGCAACTGGAACAACGAGGCCATGGAGGGGCGCGCAAAGATCTTTGAGGTGCGGCGGACTCACAATGACGTCACCTTCCTCGATTCCTTCCTGACCGCCGACTTCTGCCGCCAGCAGGGGTTTTTCACCACCAAGTGGGACCCCAAGAGCCGCCAGTGGGTGATCGACAGCCGTGAGTTCAGGGCGGTCAAGAATCAGCTGCTGACCATGCTGTCGTTGCGCGGCACGCCCGTCATTCGCGTCGTGGATGCCAATGCCTTCAATCGCGGC
>CAYYHT010000601.1:0-5077 GCA_964471355.1 uncultured Enterobacteriaceae bacterium | reverse complement strand
CAACCTGGGGATGTCGGTCGAGGAGATTCGCGCATACCTGAACCCACGCTGCGGCGCGTTCACCCGAGGCACCTCGGCCCTGCAGCCGGATGAGGTGCCAGAGTGGCTTGCGCTGGCGTTGGCACAGTGGGAATGCCAGGCGGTGGACGCCGATGTGCTCGAGGCTGTGGAGGCCATCGTCACCCGCGGCCTCGACGCCGGGCGATGGCAGGAGGAGGACGCCACAAAGCGCGCCTCGGTGATCAAGCGCTTCCTCAAGAAGGTCGGCAAGCGCCGCAAGAAGCCGCGCAAGCGCGTCAAGCCCAGGTTGTTCAGGCCGCTCTTCACCGCCGGTGACTGCCTCGCGGTCCGCCTTGAGGACGGCTTCTTCGCCGCCGGCGTCTGCCTCGCCAGTCCGGCCGAGCCCACCGCCTACCCATCGGCGACGATCCTGCCAACTGGGCTCCATCAAGCCGAGATGCCGAGCGTCGAGCAGGTCTTGGCCGCCGAGACCGCGCCCCACCAGACCCGCCAGCGCAGCTTCACGGCCGCCACCTACCTGGCCGCCCAGCGACAGACAAGCGTGCTTGGCCAGGCGAGCATCGGCCGTGTCATTGCGCCGATGGTCTGGGGCTCCACCCGCTTTGCTCCCGACCTGGGCTACGCAGCGCTGGGCAGGGCGCTCGAGCGCCAAGCCTCGACAACGGTGGTCTCGGACTTCCTGGCCACGCCGGAGCCATCAGCGAACGCGGCCCTCGGTGCGCGCATCGGCGGGATGTGGACCACCAACGACGGGGACCGGTACAAGCTGCTGGCCAGTGGCTTCGACGATGCCTGTCGAGCAGTTGGGATCTACGGCGATGACGACGCGCTCGAGGCGTTCATTGTGGCGTACTTCGGTGTGGACCGTGTCCGTGCCGTCAGCCTGCGGTCGCAGACCCCGGCGAAGGGCTGGGATGCTGCTGCTGGAGGCGCGCGCGCAGGATGCGGGCATAGCGCCTTGGCAGGTCTTTGGGAAGGTCGATGGCGGCCCGCGTCGCCAGGGCTTCGGCCTTGGTGAGCTCCCCGTTCACCTCTGCTGCGAGGGCCAGGTTCATGAGGGCCTTTCCGCCCTTGCGCTTGCCCTCGTTGGCGCGCGCAACCTCTTGCCAGATGGGCACCACCCCTTCCCAGTCACCGGCCAGAACGTGGTTCTTGGCGCGCTTCATCTGCTTGTCGCCGCGGCCGTAGTAGTTGCGTCCCACCCAGGTCCAGGTCGGCGTGATGCGGCGACCGTATGCGGCGCCGGCCTGGGTGGAGATGTTGTTCACTACGTTGGACTGGCCGGGAAGCCGCGACCGCACGTCGATCAGACTGCGTCCAGTCATGGTCGAGGTCGAGGTGCGCTCGTAGTCGCGAATGACGTCCAGAACGCGGTCGACGCGGGCATCGTAGACACGCCAGGTCGTCGTGGCCCGGGTGCGAACCGAGAAGTTCAACAAGGCCCGCTGCAGGTTGATGCCGCCGCTGGTGGGAATCACCGGCCCGGTCAGGCGGATGACCCAGTCGGAGTCGAAGGCGTCGAGGGCCAACACCGCATCGCAGCCGTGCTCCTCGCAGAGCTTGGCCACGCCGCTGTGCGACCACTCCTTGCCCGAGCGAGCCGCCTGAAACTCCCGCTTGTTCGTAGCGGGAAGGATGACCTCGTACCGCGACGAGTCACGCAGGATGGTAGCCACACCGTTGATGGCCCGGACGCGCCCTTCCTTGTCGGCGTTGACGGCCTCGCCCGTGAGCACGCCCTCGACGACTCTGCGGGTGGTCTGCTTCTTGTTCTTCGGCTTCGAACGGTCGATGATGGCGATCGTCTGCACATCTGGAGGCAGCATCACCAGCGAAGGCTGCATGATTCGCAGTCGAATGTCGCGGGGACCGCAGCCAGAGGCGAGCGCCGCAAGGGTGATCAGACCGAGGGCTGTGACGAGTGCTTGATTCGGGCGCAACGGGCCTCCTCGGGCAAGGATAGCGTCAGAGCAACGGCGACGGTCGGAGCGAAGAAGGCCAGCAGCGCGGCGGCCAGATTCGAACCGACCGCCGACCTGCTCCCGAAGCCGATCGAGGAGGTGCTCGAGCATGTTCGATGGTGTCAGCTATGCGCTTTGGCGGTCGCGAGGTGCGTGGAGATGCACGACGATGGCGGGTCATGTGGGCATAGGGGGTGGGCATAGGTCCGGAGGGTCGCGGTCATTCTTCGGTCGCGCGAGCTTGGGTCGTCGGCGATTCTGACGGTGACAGCCGTCACCCAACGTTAGAACGCCCATAATCCTTCGGCACGGACGCTGCTTTGGTGCTCGGTTGTGGCGAGAGCACTACCGGCCCCGGAATACGTCCCGCGTCGTGCAGGAGAGGACCTCCTATACGAGGTGGAGTCGCATCTCGGCAGGTTTTTGGAGCGCGCTGAATGACTTGTCGTGCCGCGTCGCATGGCGTCGACCCCGGGCTCCTCCATCCACACTGCCTGGTCGGCCTTGGCGGCGCGGATCATCAGCTTTCCATCGTTGTGTGCCCCGGCGGCCATGTGCCCGTTGACGGTCCAGCCGATGCCGGCGAACATACGTTGTAAGCTCGCGAACTCTGGAGTCCTCATGTCACTCGTTCTCGCACTGCTTTCGGCCGCGTTCGCGGCGCCTCTGATCATCCCTGGAGAGGTGATTCTGCAGGAAGGAGACATGCCCGCTGGTCTTGGCGGCGCTGCCTTGACTTCGTTCAGTCAGTTGAGTCTGAACGCCCAGGGACAAGCGGGAGTCTTGGGTGAAAACAATTTTAGCGGGCACCAGCTATGGGTGGATGGCGCGGTTGTGTGGGCGAGCTGGGACGAGACCACGCGAAACCTCGGTCTCGGCACCAGCAACACGCAACATGTCGGAATCGGCGATGCGGGCGAATATGTCTATCGGCCAGTCGATGGCACCTTGGACCTACTGTGGACGCATAGTGGGGCGCTGCTGGTCGAAGACGACGCGTGTCCGGCGGGAATCTCGGGTCTGATCGGCTCGATCGAGCGACCGGGGATGACGCCGAGCGGGGGACTGTTCTGGATGTCCGCCCTCGATCGCGACGCCAACGGCTCGAACGACGGCAAGGCGCTGTTCTTCTCGACCGACGGCACCCTGGCGAACACGGCGTCGGTGCTCAAGTCCGGCGATGCCGTCGGACCCTATGCTGTGCGGGATCTGACGCTGGGCCTGAATGGCACCAAGTGGGCGATGTCGTCTGATGGCGCGCACTACGTGGCACTGGTCGAAGTCGACGACCAACCGTCCCCTCCGGTGACCGCAGCCAACGATGAGATTCTCGTCGTAGACGGCACCCCCGCGCTCCAGGAGAACGAAGCTGCGACCGGCGGAACCGGCAACTGGGATACCGTTGAGATTCTATCCATCAACAGTGCGGGGGACTACATCGTCACCGGCGACCAGACCGGCGACTCCACCACCGATGACTTCCTCGCCTACAACGGAACGGTCGCAGTGGCCGAGGGCGACGACATTGGCGGGGTGACGCTCGGCGAATTCGTTGGGGCGGAACTGACGGACAGCGGGTTCCTCGCGTTCTGGACGGGGGGCACGAGCGAGGCGCTGTTCTTCTCCTGCGATGCCTCAGATGTGGCGAACAATGCGCAGCTCGTGCTGAAGCGGGACGACCTGCTCGACACCGATGGTGACGGCATCGGGGACTTCGAAGTCACCGACCTCAACGGAACGGTCACGACCGGAGGTGGCCTGGCTCTGGACGACCAATTGAACCTGTTGCTGAACGTCGACCTCGACGGTCCGAACGAGGCAATCATCAAGCTGCCGGTGTCCTGCTGTGGCAGCGGCACCGTGGAAGGGCCCGAGGCCTGCGATGACGGGGGCGAGAGTGCAAGCTGCGACGTCGACTGTACATTCACGGTGTGTGGCGATCTACTGGTGAACAGCACCGCCGGCGAGGACTGCGACGAGGGCGGACTGGACGATTCGGCGACCTGCGACGCGGACTGCACACTCCCGGTCTGTGGAGATGGCTACCCCAATGCCGAGGTGGGAGAGGCGTGTGACGACGCCGGCGATTCCGCCGCCTGCAATGCCGACTGCACGCTCGCGTCTTGCGGCGACTTTGTCGTCAACGCGGCCGCTGACGAGGACTGCGACTCCGGAGCTGTCGACAGCGCGACCTGCGATGCGGACTGCACGGTTGCTACTTGCGGGGACGCCGTCAGCAATGCCGCAGCGGGGGAGCAGTGCGACGATGGGGGAGAGTCCGCCGCGTGTGATGTGGACTGCACCCCGTCCGATTGTGGAGACGGCCTGCTGAACCTCACTGCGGGCGAGCAGTGCGAAGACGGCAATGACGTGGATGGAGACGGCTGCAGCAGCACCTGCCAGATTGAAGTCACGGTGGTGCCAGTGTGCGGTGACGGTGTGCCCGAAGGCGGCGAGGCCTGTGACGAGGCTGGTGCCACGAGCACCTGCGACGCGGACTGCACGCTGCCAGAGTGTGGCGACGGACTGGTGAACCAGGCGGCTGGAGAGGTGTGTGAGGACGGAAACGACGTGGACGGGGATGGCTGCTCGTCGACCTGCACGCTCGAAGATCTGACCCCGGCCATTGTCTGCGGGGATGGTGTGCCTGAGGGCGACGAGACCTGCGACGACGCGGGCGAGTCCGCCACCTGCGATGCGGACTGCACGGCGGTGGCGTGTGGAGACGGTCTGCTGAATCAGACCGCAGGCGAGCAGTGTGAGGATGGCAACGACGCGGACGGCGACGGATGCTCCGCAGATTGCCTGCTCGAGCAGCCGACACAGACCACCGAGGACGGCGGCGGGTGTGCCTGCAGCGCGTCGGGGGGCAGTGGCTCACCGCCGAGCCTGCTGTTGCTGCTCGGACTGGTCGCGACCCGGCGTCGGCGAGTCCGGTAGGGGTTCCGAACCGGGCGACGCTACTAGGTGAAGCGCTCCCGGAGCTGCCCCTGAACCTCGTTCATGCGTCGAATCAACGTCGGCCCAAGCGTGCCCTCCTGCTCGAGGGCCGTCATCACGTCGTCGAACACGGCGACCATTTCTGCATCGACGCC
>CAYYHT010000600.1:0-5082 GCA_964471355.1 uncultured Enterobacteriaceae bacterium | reverse complement strand
CTGCGAAGCTCATCGGTCACGTCGGCGACCCCGGACTTCAGCTGGCCCATCGGCTCCGGGAAGCGCACCAGTCCACTGTGCGGGTTGTAGGCCTCGCCGAACAGTTCGTGGGCAAACACGTTGCGAATCTGGGCAGCATCGGTCGGCACGGGCTCTTCGTAGCGGGGCCAGTGGTGCCGAAAGTTGTTGGCCATCAGCAAGTAGGTCTTGAAGCCTTTGGTGATGAGCATCCAGTACAGCGGATGCAGTGGGTGCTTGGCTTTTTTCTTGAACAGGTACATCAAGAAGGTTCGCCCGAGCACTCGCTCGCCCCAGTAGGCCTTGTCGATCACCGTGTCGCCGCTGTAGATGCCGTATCGCACCTGCCCTGCGACCTCGAGTTCGAGGTTCTTGAGCGTCGAGAATCCCTGAACGACTCCCGATTCATCGCGCAACACAATGACGTCATCCTTCCACGCCAGGTCGGCGCGAAACCGGGCGGGATCGGTCTCGTCATAGGTGCTGGTCAACAACTCATACATCCGGTCCAACGACGCTTCATCGAGCGTCGAGGGGGGTACGACCTGGGCCTTGAGAGCGGGGATGGACAACCTCACGGGCCCCCCACATAACAATCGGATACCTCCACGGACCACGGATGGGAGAACGGATGCGGGAGGCGCCCAAGGATGGCCGCACGCGTTTCGAGAACGAACGCACGCAGCCGATCCGTCCGCGCACTGTGTTCAACAATCCGGACATCGTGACTCAGGCCTGGTACCCCACCATTCCGAGCGCAGACCTGCCCGTCGGTGCGACGACTTCGGTCCTCATCACGCGGCAGCGCATTGTGTTGTGGAGGGGAGAGGACGGCGAAGTGCGCGCCCTCGACGCCTTCTGCCAGCACATGGGCGCCGACCTGTCCAACGGGCGTGTCGTGGGCAATCACATCCAGTGCTATTTCCACCAGTGGTCCTACAACCGCGCCGGCGAGCTGGTCGACATTCCCTGTGTCAAGACACTGCCCAAGCGCGTCAAGACGCACGCGTGGCCCGTCGAAGAGAAGTTCGGCTTCATATGGGTCTACAGCGCGCCCGAGGCGCCGTACCCCGTGCCCTCACCACCCGGACTCGAACAGGCCCAGACCAGCCATTGGTACCTCGGACGCCGCCGTCTGTTCGCCCACCACCACGCCATGATGGCCGGCGGCATTGACGTCCAACACTTCGCTTCAGTGCATGGGCTCGACATCGACTTCGATCTCGAGATCACCCGCCACCACGACGAGGTGGCCGATTGGAACCTTGAAGGAGCGATGCCTCACGACGGCTGGCGGGCCCGGCTCGGACGTTTTTTGCTGGGGGACCGTTTCGGCTACACAGCGCGCTTTGCTGGTGGCTCGATTGTGACCTTGGCCTATGGACCCAATCAGCGCTGGCGCGGAACGGGCTCTCCCCTGCCTCCGCTGTACATCTATTGGGGCTGCACAGCGCTCGAGAGTGGCGTCAGCGACGTCGACATATTCCTGGTGCAGCGCCGCAGCCCCGGCATCTTCGGCTGGATTCGCGCGCAGTGGCTGATGCTGCTGACCGTCGTGCTGTTGGGGGTGCTCAAAGACGACGACGTCAAGGCCTTCCCATTCATGCGCTTCGCCCCCAACAAGCTCGCGCCCGAAGACAAGAGCGTGGTGGACTTTATGAAGTTCATCGAAGGACTTCAGCCCAGCCACTGGGGCGGCTGAGCGCTCCCGTCAGTCGTCGAAGCAGTACCAGTTGTATTCGAGCGTGTAGTCGACCGTTCCGGTGTTGCCGACGTCTGTGCTCACCGTCTCGCGGCGGCCATCGGACAGCAACGACAGCGTCTGGTACCACTCATTCTCGACCGAGCCGGCCTTGTAGTCGATGGTGTGGGCGACCTCCCATTCGTCGGGGTCGACGGTTGACCAGGTGACGAACTGTTCGCGGTCAAAGGTCCCATCGCCGTCATCGTCCCGGCGGTATTCGATGTAGCGGCCGTCGGAGTCTCGAATCCAGGTCTCAATGATGTCGGCGGTGCCATCGGCGTCTTCGTCGGTCTCGAGCCGACTCGGCTGCAGGTCCGCGTCAAGACCAGACCAGACCTTGATCTCGTCCACAACGGCGTCATCGCCCTCGTCAAATGACGACGTCGCCGTGGTGAAGTCCGAGTTCCAAACCACCGTGGTCCGGTCATCCACAGTGCCGTCATCATCGGCGTCGAACACGGTCTCGAGCACGTGTCCATCGGTGTCGTAGGTGCGCGTGGTGCGCAGCTCGATCGAGCCGTCATTGGAGACGTCCAGCGTGGTCTCGCTCATATCGTCGCCCGACCAGCTGTAGTCCGTCATTTCGGTGACCGACAAGCTGCCCGAGAGCGCCTCGGCCAGCCAGGTATCGACGTGGTCGTCATCAACCCAGGTGTACCAGTTCTTCCAGTCGAGGGCGCCGTCGCCGTCGTCGTCTCCCTGGGTGTAGGTGGTGCGTCCATCGGTGTCGATGGCCACCATTTGGTACAGGACCTCGCTGAAGCCTTCGACGTACCAAATGTCCGCTTCGCAGCCATCGGAGGGCAGCGCCCGGACCTCGTCGGTGTCGGTGTCGGTGTCTGAATCGGTGTCGGTGTCACTGTCCGAATCGGTGTCGGTGTCGGTGTCCGTGTCTGTGTCGACTTCAGTGTCCTGGGTCTCGGCCGGGCCGGCACAGGCGACGAACCAGACTCCCAGCAGCATCACAGAACCTAGTCGCATTGCGCCCTCCGCGGTTAGCAAGCAGCCACCACTATGCCCGTTCGCCGCCAGAATCTCGAAGAATGGTTCACCGATCACCAGCTGCAAGCGCTGCACCGGAACCACTTTCACATTCCCGCTCACCTTGATTTCGACGTCAGCAAGCTGGTCGCTGCCTATGCCGAGCAGGACCGGCGCCTGCCCATCACAGCGGTCATGGTCAAGGCGATGGCACTGCTCGCCAAGAAACATCCCGAAGTCAACCGGACCATCTTCAGGACATTTTTGGGGACTTGGGTCGTGGAATTCGATCACATCGACGTGAATGTGCCAGTGATGATCGAGCACGAGGGCCGCCGCGTTCTGTCCGCGACGGTGGTCAAAGACGCCGACACCAAGACGGTCGCGCAGATCAATGACGAGGTCAAAGTCGCTTCCCAGCGCAACCTCGCGGACCTGCCCATCGGCAGCCACTTCATCGCCAACCGCAACAATCTGTGGAATCGAACGAAGCTTCGTCTCATTCACTGGGCGGTCTGGAACCTGCCATGGCTCTACCTAAGCAAGCGCGGGGGCGGCATGGCGGTCAGCTCCATCGTGCAGCCCACTGCGCCGGGATTTCAGCTGCGCGTCGTCAGCCGTGGCCCCCATGTGTGGACGATCGGATTGTGGACTCTCGAGGCCGACGAAAATGGCCGGCATATTTTGCGGGCAGGAGTGGGCTACGACCACAGTGCACTCGGCGGTGAGGCCTTCATCACCACCACCCACAGCCTCAACGGCATCCTCAATGGCGACAGCGGTCTCGACGAACTGCTGTGAGGCGATAGGGACCGTTCCCCTTTTAGGAGAACGACACATGGGCCTCGACGGAACCAAGACGCACGCCAACCTCAAGGCCGCCTTCGCGGGCGAGTCACAGGCGAATCGCCGCTACCTCTACTTCGCAAAGGTCGCCGACATCGAAGGCTACCCGCAGATTGCCGCGAACTTCCGCGACACCGCCGAGGGCGAGACCGGCCACGCGCACGGTCACCTCGATTTCCTCAAGAAGGTTGGCGATCCCGCGACCGGCTTGCCGATTGGCGACTCCGCTCAGAACCTCGCCGCCGCTGTCGCTGGCGAGACCCACGAGTACACCGACATGTACCCGGGCATGGCCCGCAGCGCGCGCGAAGAAGGCTTCGAGCAGATCGCTGACTGGTTCGAGACTCTGGCCAAGGCCGAAAAGAGCCACGCCGGTCGCTTCCAGCAGCTGCTCGACGAGAACTTCTAGTCTTTCGTGAGCGGCGACAAGCCCATCTCATACCAGCCCTCCGAGGGGCTCTGCTACGACCCCTCGGATCCCATTTACTGGGACGCAGACTTGCTGCGGCTGGAGATCGAGCGCACCTTCGAGGTGTGCCATGGCTGTCGCATGTGCTTCAAGTACTGCGATTCGTTCCCCAGCTTGTTCAAGTACATCGACGACGAGTGTGACGGAGACGTGCGAAAGCTCTCCGAACCGCAGATCGACGTCGTGATGAAAGAGTGCTTTCAGTGCAAGCTGTGCGAGGTTCAGTGTCCCTACACGGTGCGGGACAAGCACGAATTCAAGCTGGACTTTCCCAAGCTGGTCCACCGCTACCGCGCCCAACAAGGCAAGGCCGAAGGCTTCAGTCTGCGTGAGCGCGTACTAGGCAACCCCGACGGACTCGCCACTCTGGCCCGGGCCAGCTTCGGATTGGCCAACGTCATGAACCGCGTCAGCGTCCACCGCTGGTTCATGCAGAGCGTCCTGGGCATCCACAAAGACAAGGAGCTGCCCGAGTTCGCGAGCACCCCGTTCACGCGCTGGGCCGAGTCAGAGGGCAAGCTCGGCGAGCCAGGCAACGGCGAAGCTGTCCTCTTCCCCACCTGCTACGTCGAGAACAACGAGCCGCAGATCGGCCGCGACACCCTCGAAGTCATGGGCGAGAACAAGATTCCGACCGTGTGCAGCAAGGGCCTCGCTTGCTGTGGCATGCCCGCATGGGAGCACGGCGACCTCGACACCATGCGGCAGCGGGCAAAGGCCAACCTCGATGTGCTCGAACCCTATGTCGACGCTGGCATGAAGGTCATCGCCATCAACCCGACCTGCTCGATGATGATGCGCTGCGAGTACCCTGAACTCGTGGCCCCCGAAGACAAGGAGCGCGCCACCAAGCTTGCCGAGGCGATCCGCGACCCCGGCGGGATGCTGTGGGACATCCGCAAAGAGGACCGCTTCAACACCGACTTCAAGAGTTCTCCCGGGGCCAAGGTGAGCTACCACGCCCCTTGCCACCTACGAGCCCAAGCCAAGGGCTTCCGCGGGCGCGACATCATCCGAAAGATCC
>CAYYHT010000599.1:0-5094 GCA_964471355.1 uncultured Enterobacteriaceae bacterium | reverse complement strand
GACGACCATCGCCCTGTTCGGCTCGCTGACCTTTGTGGTGGCCACCGCCGCTAGGCTGCTTGGTTTTGGTGTAGAGGCGCTGCTGGGGCCGTTTGCACCTCTGCTGACGGGTCTGGTCGACGACGCATTCCGCACGTGCCTGCTGGCGGCATTGGTCACCCTCATTCCGCGCCCTGGAGTGGTGACTCTGGCGTCGCTGGTTGGCTACACCCTTCGCGGACTGGCGCTGGGGGCCTTTCACCCGGCTGACCTGCTGTACTTCGGCTCGGTCGTGGTGCTGCTCGAGAGCTGCCTGTGGCTGTCCGGGCTGACCCGCGATGACAGCTGGCGCGATGCGGGGCGAATCAACCGGTGGATTCGCCTGTGTGCGGGGTTTGCGGTCGCCAATTTGCTCGCGACCATTGCCGGATTGGTGACCAGCATCGTGCTCTACCGACTGTTCTTGGCGGACTGGTACATCGCGATGATCACGCTGATTCCGGGGTTTGCCTATGTCTGTGTCGGCTGCTGGCTGGCTGTGGACTTTGCCGAGACCCTGCGGCGGGTGGAGCCATGATTCGCGCGGAATCGGTGTCGTACCGCTATCCGACAGCGTCCACGTCCGCGATTGGGCCGCTAGATCTGACCGTGGCGTCCGGAGAGCGGCTGTTGATCAGCGGTCCCAGCGGCTGCGGCAAGTCGACTTTGCTGCGATTGATGGCCGGACTGCTGCAGCGCCACGGTCGTGGCGACGTGGGCGGTTCGGTTCAGATCGCTGGGCGGGATCCGGCGACGGTGGCGCCCGCGCAGCGTTCGGCCTTGATTGGCTACGTCGCCCAAGAGCCGGGGGACCAGCTCGTGACCGGCACCATCGCCGACGAGATCGCCTTTGCACCGGAGTCGGCACAGTGGCCGGCGGCCAAGGTCGAAGCGCGTGTGTCCGAGGTGCTGGACTTGGTCGGATTGCACCTCGACCCAGCGCGCAATCCTCGTGAGCTCTCCGGAGGGCAGCAGCAGCGAGTCGTCGTCGCGGCGGCCATCGCAGGTGGAGCCCCAGTCCTGCTTCTGGACGAGCCTCTGGCCCAGCTCGACCCGATTGGAGCTCAGGAACTATTGCACCAGCTGGTCGTGCTGTCCGAGGCCGGCTGTGCGGTTGTGTTGGTTGAGCACCGGCTGCAGCTGTGCCGGATGTGGGCGACGCGAGAGCTGGCCCTGGCGCCGATTGCGGAGCTGGAGCCCGCAGCGCGGCCCGCGGCGCCCAGCCCCGGCGAGATCGTCGCGCAGGTGCAGGGACTGGTGCATGACTACGGCGACATTCGGGCACTCGATGGGGTGAACCTCACGGTTCGTGAAGGAGAGCGGGTGGCGCTGATTGGCGCGAATGGGTCGGGAAAGTCGACGCTGATCAGCCATCTGGCCCAGACGCCGGGGGCCATTGATGTGCCCCAGGATCCCGACTTGTCCCTGTTCAGCGCGACCGTGGGTGACGAGCTGGCCTATGGGCTGCGCGAAGCCGGCCAAGATCCCTCGGAGCGAGTGCGCTCGGTCGCACAGGCCATGTCGATACAAGACTTGCTGGACCGGCCTCCGCAGGCGCTTTCTCGGGGACAGCGGCTGAGGGTTGCTGTCGGAGCGGCGCTTGCAGCGGGTCCACGCTTGCTGCTGCTCGATGAGCCCACCGCGGGTCAGGACCTTGAGCGCGTCGAGCGGATGATGCGTGGGCTGCACACCGCCCTTGGGTCAAGTGCGCTGGTGTTTGCGACCCATGATCATGCCCTCGCAGCGCGCCACGCGACCCGAATCGTCACGTTGTATGGCGGTCGCATCGGCTCGGACGAGGTGCTGTGATGGACCCTCGCACCCGATTGGTCTTGCTTGGCTGTGTGGGCGTGCTCGCACTGTTGTTGGACAGTCCGTTGGTGCTGATGGCGCTGGCCTTGCTGTGCGCATTGCCGCTGCTGGGCTCCCAGATCACCCCCGCGTGGCGATGGCGAGCAGTCGGCATTGTGCTGGCTGTGGTGTGGTCCACAGTGCTGTCCCAGGGCTTGTTCTATGCAGAGCTACCGCGCATTCCCCTGGTGCGGCTGGGGCCTGTCGTTGTGTACCAAGAGGGCGTTGTGCACGGCTTTGTGCAGAGCATGCGGCTGGTGGCGGTCAGTCTCGCCGGCATCTCACTGGCGGTGACCACCTCTCCCGATCGGCTCTTTGCTGGCCTCATCTCGCTGCGCGTGAACTATGCGCTCGCCTTTCTGGCTGTGACAGCGCTGCGCTTTGTTCCTGTGGCCGCCACTGAACTGCTCATTGTGCGCTCGGCGAGAGCCCGTCGCGGTCGGCCCATCACGGCACGCAGTCCCTGGGCGTGGCTGCGGCTCGAGATCTCGATGCTGGTTCCGGTCGTGGCCAGGTCGCTTCGGCGGGCACGGGTGCTGGCCGAGACCCTCGATGCCCGTGGCTTTGATCCGCTGACCCCGCGCACCATGCGCAAGCCGCTTGTCTTTGCAGCCTGGGAGTGGCCTGTGATGGGGGCGGCGGTGTCTGTGGTGCTGTGTGTGGCGACCACCCGCGGCCTGTACTGGCTGTATGTGGCGGAGGTCTTGTACATCCCAGGTCTCAGGCCGATGTATGGCATGGTCCGGACGTGGCTCTGAACGAATAGATGGGGTCCGTAGCCAAGGACCGCCCATTGCCTGACCTGCCCACCCATGCTCGCGCCGTCATTGTCGGAGGCGGCATTGTCGGCTGCTCCGTGGCCTACCACCTCGCCAAGCTTGGGTTTGGCGAAGTGGTGCTGCTGGAGCGGAATCGGTTGTCTGCGGGCAGCACGTGGCACGCGGCCGGTCTGGTCGGGCAGCTGCGCAGTGCGGCGTCGATCACCCAGCTGTTGGGGCAGTCTGTGGCGCTGTACAAGTCGCTGGAGGAGGAGACGGGCCAGGCCACCGGCTGGAAGATGAACGGCGGACTGCGGCTGGCGACCAATGCCGAGCGCTGGGCTCAGCTCAAGCGACAGGCAACCATCGGAAAGAGCTTCGGGCTGGAAGTCGAGCTGCTGAGCGCCACCGAAGCCCAGGACATGTGGCCGTTGATGGAGATTCACGACGTGATTGGCGCGGCGTTTGTGCCGACGGACGGCTCTGCGAGTCCGTCCGATGTGACCGCGGCGCTGGCACGCGGAGCACGCATGCATGGGGCGAAGCTCATCCAAGACACTGCAGTCACCGGGGTCGAGCTCGAGAATGGTCGGGTCAAGGCTGTGCTCACCGACAAGGGGCGCATCGAGTGCGAGGTGCTGGTCAACGCATGCGGGCAGTGGGCGCGGGCGTTTGGTGCCATGGCTGGGGTGAACGTTCCCCTTGTGAGCATCGAGCACCAGTTCATGATCACCGAGGCCATCGAGGGGGTGCACGGCGACCTGCCGACCCTGCGCGACCCCGATCGGCTCACCTACTACAAAGAAGAAGTCGGTGGCCTGGTCATGGGGGGCTACGAGCGAAACCCGAAAGCCTGGGTGCAGCGACCTCCGGACGACTTTCACTTCAAGCTGCTCGACAGCGACTACGACCAATTCGCCGACCTTGCTGACCTAGCCATTGGGCGGGTGCCGGCCCTCGCTGATGTGGGGGTCAAGCAGCTGCTGAACGGTCCCGAGGCGTTCACTCCCGATGGCATGTTCATCTTGGGAGAGGCGCCGGAAGTGGTGAACTACTTCGTGGCGGCGGGCTTCAACGCGTTTGGCATCGCAGCGGCTGGTGGAGCCGGTCAGGCGCTTGCCGAGTGGATCATCGGTGGGGAGTCTCCCTACGACCTGTGGCCCGCGGACATTCGGCGCTTCGGACGCCACCACCAGGACTTCGGCTGGGTGCAAGAGCGCACGCTGGAGATGTACGGCAAGCACTACACCATTCCGTGGCCCCATGAAGAGCACGAGAGCGGACGCCCTCTGCGGCGGTCTCCGCTGTACGGAACCCTCAAGGCCAAGGGGGCCTGCTTTGGCGAGAAGCTGGGCTGGGAGCGCCCGAACTGGTTTGCGCCGAAGGGGACCGAGGCCGTCGATGAGTACAGCTTTGGCCGCCAGAACTGGTTTGAGCAGGTCGGTGTCGAGCACCGGGCCTGCCGCGAGGCCGCGGCGCTATTTGACCAGACCTCCTTCTCGAAGTTCACCGTCGTGGGAAGGGATGCAGAGGCCGCGCTGGGCTGGATCTGTGCGAATGATGTGCGCAAGCCACCGGGCAAGCTGACCTATACGCAGCTGTGCAACAGCCGGGGCGGTATTGTGTGTGACTTGACGGTGGCTAGGACCGGCGAGCACAGCTTCTATATTGTGACTGGAACCGGGTTTGCGACCCACGACCTGCACTGGATTCACTCCAACATGCCGCGCGGACTCGATGCCCATGTGCTCGACGTCACATCGTCCTACGCGACGCTGGTGCTGATGGGCCCGCGAGCGCGGGACATCTTGGCGGCAGTGAGCCCTGAAGAGGACGTCAGCAACGAGGCCTTTGGCTTCGGCACCGCTCGGCGCATTCGGGTCGCCGGAGCTCCGGTGCGTGCCCTGCGGGTGACCTACGTGGGTGAGCTTGGTTGGGAGCTGCACATTCCCGTCGAGTTTGCGCAGACGGTCTATGAACGACTCCACGCCGCAGGAGCACAGCATGGACTCGTCGATGCCGGGTACCGGGCCATCGAGAGCTTGCGGCTTGAGAAGGGCTACCGGGTCTGGGGCGGCGACATCAACCCCGACCACTCTCCGCTGGTCGCCGGATTGGCGCGCTTCGTCAAGCTGCGGACGAACGTCGATTTCTTGGGCCGTTCGGCCATCGAGGCCTCGAAAGAGAAGGGGCTTGCTAGGTTCCTATGTGGCTTCAGCTGCGACCCTAGCGTGGTGCTGCTGGGTCGCGAGACCATCTACCGCAACGGACAGCGCGTCGGCTGGCTCACGAGCGGCGGGTACGGCTACACCGTCGAGCGCAGCATTGGCTACGGATACGTGCGCCACCCCGAAGGGCGGCTTCCCAAGGGATGGATCAAAGAGGGCAGCTACGAGCTTGAGGTCATGACCGAGCGTGTGCCGGCCCAGCTGCACATGAAGCCTCTGGTTGATCCGAGCGGCCATCG